>JAFUCW010000075.1 GCA_017459485.1 Eggerthellaceae bacterium
CTCGCAACGCTCCCGACCTGTTCGGCTCCATGATTGCGGGCGGCGCGACGTGCATGCTGGTCTTCCAGGCGTTTCTCAACATTGGATGCGTGACGGGCATTCTTCCTACCACGGGCAAGCCCTTGCCGTTCATGTCCTACGGTGGCTCTTCGCTGATTGGGTCGTTTCTGCTTGTCGGGATCGTCCTTTCGGTTTCGTTCGCGTCCGACGCGCATGGGGGAATATACGACCGGCGCCGCGACAACTTGCGTGTCGTCAGGTCGAATTCGGGCAAAGCGAGCCCGGGCGGCAAGAAGAGCTCGAGTCCTTCGGGACGTTCCCGCTCGCGCAGGAAGTAGGAAGCTGGAGCAAGGGCAGGCGCAGGACGAAAGGTGGATCGAGCAAGATGCTGTTCGTACTTTCAGGCGGTGGGACCGCTGGTCATATCAATCCCGCACTCGCGTTGACCGAAGAGCTAACGGCGCGCGGCCACGACGTCCGGTTTGCGGGGACGCCGACAGGCGTGGAGGCTCGTCTTGTTCCTGCGGCAGGCGTGGAGTTCGCCGCATTCGAGGCGTCTGGATTCAACCGTTCCCATCCTGCAACCATCGTGCGCGCTCTGCGGCTGATCCAGCGCTCCACGCACAAAGCTCAGGAGTGGTTCTCCTCGATCGACCCCGACTGCGTGGTGGGATTCGGCGGCTACGTTTGCATTCCTGTGGCGCGTGCTGCCAACAAGCGCGGCATCCCCGTGGTGGTGCACGAACAGAATTCGGTGATGGGGTTGGCGAACAAGGCGCTTTCGCTGCGCGCCGTGCGCGTCGCCCTGACCTATGAAGCGGCAGGCGCTGCCGTTTCCGACCGCTCCAAGATCGTTCTGACGGGCAACCCGGTGCGCCGCAGCGTCTTCGATGCTTCGCGCGAAGAAGGCAGGGACTATTGCGGCGTTGCACAAGACGCCACGCTGCTCACGGTGTTCGGAGGAAGCTTGGGAGCGCGTCATATCAACACGGCGGTAGCTGCCCTAAAGGATGGGCTTCTATCGCGGCCAGGGCTTTTTGTGCGTCATATCACCGGCCCCAAGGAGTTTGACAGCGTCGTGGAGTCGCTTTCGCTGACCGAAGACGAGCAGCGGCGTTGGCAGGTCGTCGGCTACGAAGACCAGATGGGGCGCGTTCTTGCTGCGAGCGACTGCGTCGTGTCCCGCGCGGGCGCCACGTCCCTTGCCGAGATTTCCGCCCTCCAGATCCCTGCTTTGCTCGTTCCCTACCCACACGCCACCGCCGACCACCAGACGGCCAATGCGCGCTCCTACGTCGACCGGGGAGCGGCATACCTTGTCGCAGACGACGACGTGGAGGGGCCGGAGTTCGCGGAGCGCCTTTTCGCTCTGGTGGACGACGCCGAGGTGCGTGCGTCGATGAGGGCTGCGGCTGCGACGTTCGAGACGCGCAATGCATCGGCAAGGCTCGCCGATGTCGTGATTGACGCCGCGCTGACGAATGCTGCCCGCGGCAAGTAGGGTAGAATCGGTTTCGGAAAGAATTCGCACGAGAAAGCAGGAGCAGATGTCTGCAGACAACATCAAGCGTGTCCACTTCATCGGCGTGGGCGGCGTGGGCATGAGCGGAATTGCGCTTGTAGCGCACGACCAGGGACTTGATGTGTCCGGGTCGGATCTGCGCGCCAGCCGCTACACCGAACAGCTCATAGCTGCCGGGATATCGGTTTGCATCGGGCATGATGCAGGGAACATCCTCGACGGGCCTTTGCCCGACGTAGTGGTCGTTTCCACGGCGATCCTCGACAACAATCCGGAGCTGGTCGCCGCCAAGGAGCGCGGCATTCCCGTCTGGCATCGCGCCAAGATGCTTTCTGTGCTCGGGCGCGGCAAACGCACGTTGGCGGTTGCGGGAACGCATGGGAAGACCACCACTTCCTCGATGCTTGCCTCGACGCTCGACGGCATGGGGCTCGATCCCACGTTTCTCATTGGCGGCATCGTGCGCTCTTACGGAACCAATGCCCATTCAGGTTCGGGGTCGTACTACGTGGTGGAGGCGGACGAGTCCGACAAGAGCTTCACGTACCTCGATCCGAGCGCTATCATCGTGACCAACATCGAAGCGGACCATCTTGACCATTACGAGGGCGGAATCGAAGAGATCGAGCAGAAGTTCTTCGAGTTCATGTCCTCCGTTCCCGAAGAGGGGCTTCTGGTCGTCTGCGGAGAAGACGAGCGTCTGGTCGAGATTGCGCGAAGCACCGGGCGGACGGTGCTCACCTACGGAGAAGGCGACGGGATGGACACGCGCATCGTCCGCTGGTCTCCCTCAGGGGTGGGCAGTACCTATTCTCTTGTTCTTCAGAATGGCGCCGAAGTCGAAGGGACCATCCTGCAGAATCCTGGTCGCCATAACGTGCTCAATGCCGCAGCCGTCCTAACCCTCGTGGCGGGAATGGGCGAAGACGTTCGGGCAGCCGCCGATCAGCTGTCCCGTTTCGCAGGAGTGAAAAGGCGCTTCGACCTTGTGGGCGAGGCAGCAAGCATTACCATCGTGGACGACTACGCGCACCATCCCACCGAGGTGTCCGCCACGATCGACGCTGCCAAGAAGCTCGACTTCGGCGCTGTCCATGTCCTGTTCCAGCCGCATCGCTATTCGCGTGTGGGTTTGTTCACGGAGGTGTTGCGCGACGATTTCGCCCATTCGTTCGACGCTGCAGACACCGTCACGTTCATGGACGTGTACTCTGCGGGAGAAACGCCGGTTCCCGGAGTGTCGGGAAAGACGTTCATGGACGTTGTCGAGTCCGGAGGGCCGTGCCCGTCTCTTACCTATGTCCCGCGCAGGCTCGACGTGGTAGACCATCTTGCTCGTATCGCCAAACCGGGGGATCTGGTTATCACTATGGGTGCGGGCGACGTGACTTCGATTGGGCCCGAGCTGCTTTCCCATCTTGCCACGGGCATGTAGGCAGGTTTCGTTAGCGCCATGCCTGGAAAGCACGTCAAGCAGACCCCTGCGGCTTCGTCGAAACCGTCGCGCCGACCTTCGGACGTCACTTCGGTGCGTGTGGGCGACCTTCCCTCTGACGCAGTGCGCGTGCGAAAGGGACGCGCGTGGGTTGTCAGGTCGCTCGTCGCGCTTGTTCTTGCTGGCGTGCTTGCCGTGGCGGCTGCGTTTCTTTTCTTTTCGGACGTGCTTTCGATTGAGCAAGTAAACGTTTCGGGCGTGCGCCACTTGACTGCAGAGGAAATGCAGACGCTTGCTGCGGTTCCGGCATCGTCGACGCTGCTGCGCGTCGATGCAGACGCAATTGCGCAGCGAGTGAAGTCGAGCCCTTGGGTCGAGGACGTCTCGGTCAGGCGCGTGTTCCCCCATACGCTCGAGCTGCAGATCACGGAGCGGTCCGTCGCTGCGATCGTCGAAGTGACTTCGAGCGAAAAGGAGGGGACAGTCGACAACTGGGCCATATCAAAGGAAGGATTGTGGCTCATGCTTGTTCCTCCTACAGGAAGCGATCAGTCCACGGGCCTTTCCATGCAGATATACGAAGATGCGTCGAGCGTGCTCCACATCACCGACATCCCCCTTGACGTCCGCCCTGAAGTAGGTGAGCGCTGTACAGACGAAAGTGTGCTCAATGCCCTTGCTATCGTCAGCGGATTCACCACGACGTTGGCAGACCAGGTGAAGGTCGTGTCGGCCACCGACACAGCCAATACGCTGCTCACCTTAGACAACGGCGTACAGATTGCTTTCGGGACCGCCGACGACATTCGCAACAAGGAGCGCGTGTGCTTGAAGTTGATGGAAGAGCATCCGGGACAGATTTCCTACATCAACGTGCGCGTGGTCGAGCGGCCCACGTGGCGGTCGGCCCCGACGTTTTAAGCGTGCACCTGCCTGAGATTCGCTTGCGTCGGGTCTTTCCAAGGGTGCGCGATTTCGTTCTGCCGATTCCAAGGAAGGGCGTTCGATTCGGCTGCGCGCAAAAGGCTCCAGCGTCTTTTTTGCCCATAACCTGCGGATTCCGTTTGCAAATAAGGGGCTATCGTGTACAATTTCGAAAGAATTGGTCCATGCGGCCGCGTTTTGCGTGCATGGAGTTACAGGCAGCATTGAGGAGAATTGCGATGTCCGATTACAGCGTTCCACCGTACAACCCGAGCTTTTCCGGCACCGACAACCTTGCCGTGATCAAGGTCGTCGGCGTGGGCGGAGGCGGCACGAACGCCGTCAATCGCATGGTCGAGGCCGGCATCAAAGGCGTGGAGTTTATCGCCATTAACACCGACCATCAGGCACTTCTCATGTCCGATGCGGACCGTACCATCCATATTGGCGAAGAGCTCACGCGCGGCTTGGGCGC
>JAFUCW010000076.1 GCA_017459485.1 Eggerthellaceae bacterium
CCCTCGAGGTTTTGGTGGGGCGTGGGGTCCTCGTACTGCATGACGAAGTTACCCAGCGAATAGCAAACGAGCGTCCTGTTCCCATCTTTGCCGCTGAGCCAGGTCATGGGCTGGATGATATGGGGATGCGACCCCAGCACGACATCGACACCCACATCGGCCAAAAACTGTGCGTACTCCTGCTCCATCGCATCCGGGTTGGATTCGTCTTCGGTTCCCCAATGCATGGCGACCAGCACAACGTCGGCAACGCCCTTGGCGCGGGCGACGTCGGCAGAGATTTTGCCCTTGTCGATGTAGTTCACGTAATAGTCTTCGATTTCTCCCTCTTGGTAGCCGTTCAACCCATACGTGTAGCTGAGCAAAGCGAATCGAATGCCGCTGCGCTCGACTACCGCCACCTTTTCCGCAGCTTCCGCGCTTGCCGCCGTGCCCGCGTAGGCGACCGGCAGCTTGCTCCACACGTCCAGCGAATGCTCAAGAGCGCCGTAATAACCCCAATCGTAGGCGTGGTTGGTAGCCGAGGCCACCATGTCAAAGCCGGCATCGACCACCGCGTCTGCCATTTCGTCGGTGGTGTTGAAGCTCGGGTAGCCTTTGGGGCCAATGTCGTCGCCTCCGATGTGCGTCTCCTGGTCCACGTAGGCTAAGTCTACGCTTGAGACAATCGGCTTGACCTGAGTGAACAAGAAGCGGTAGTCGTAAGACCCGTCGCCTTTTGACCCTGCTTGGGAATCGGCGTATTCGCCAATCACGTCGTTGGGAAGGTTGTCCCCGACAGCGACGAACGAAACGCGGGCTGCCACCGTGTCGACCGCACTGGAAGCCGACGCGTCCTGCCCGGTGCTGGCCGCACTGCCTGAAACGCAGCGCGTCACTCCGAAAACGACAAGTCCAACAAGGGCAATAGCTGCCAGGAGAAGAAGAGCAGCGCGAATGAACTGGGGCGATATCGAAGTGCTGGGAATGGTCCTGCTTGGCCGCGTGCGACCGCCATGACGCTGGCTCATGCGCGCGTCAAGGCGTTCGCGTGCGGAAGCGCCGCCGGCAAAGTCGTCGCCTTTGCCGTACCGGTACGAATTGGGGAGTTCGGGAAGCGAATCGGAAACCAGCACGCGTCCAGTTCTCCGAGATTCCGGCCCAGAAGGAGAAGGTCTTTGCGAAGGCGTATGCGACATGGCCATAGTGTAGCTTATCGGAGCATGCAAACGTTCTTGAAATACAACACTTTTCGCCCAGATGGACAGCTGAATCTGCACGTTGCTGCACACAGCGGACATTTGCCCTGTTCGCCCTGCAGCAGCGCGTAAAAAAAGCTACCAAATGAAGTTCGACTTGAGCATCTCTCCGTTGTCCATGAGGATGTCCTCGCCCGTGATAGAGCGGTTGACCACCGTCAGGAAATACACCAGTTCGGCAACCTCTTCAGGCTGCGCCCATTTGCCCAGCAACGTCTCTTCGAGCACAGCGGCATAGAGACGATCGTTTTCGAGAATGTGGGCGTTTGCAGGCGTCACCACTCCCCCGGGCGAAACGCTGTTGCACGTGATCCCCCGCTGCGCGTTGTTGAGAGCCACGTTCTTCATGTAGCCCATCACGCCAGCCTTGCTCGCGACGTAACGGGGAAACTCGGAACCGTTGCGCGCCGAAGCGGATGCAACGAACAACACCGACCTGAGCCGGGGGCTGTCAATAAAGCTCTCAGTGAAGCGGATGGTGCCCTCCAGGTTAACGTCAATGGCGCTGTCGTCGTCCTGGGTTCCGGCATTGCACACCAAGATCTCGGGCTCGACCAGCTCAAGCGCGTCAGGCATCCCGTCGCGGATGTCGTGGGTGAAATGCATATAGCGCTCGTGATCGATGCAGCCCGGCGCAACATCGAACCCGAACACGGCATGACCTTCTTGCAGGAACTTACCAGCGATGCAAGCGCCAATCCCGCTGCTTGTCCCACTTACCACAACGTCCATAAGAGCACCTAGGCAACGAATTCATTTCGCGATCCAGCGTCGTCGGATACGCGCACGCCACCCGCTTGGCCGCCCTTAGCACGCTCGGCAAGAATACCTTCGACCAACCGGTAGCCGAAAGGAGAGAAGGCAACTTCGAACAACAATTCGAGCACCGCCCCCGTCAATGCGCACGTGACGCATTGCAGAAGCGTCCACCCAAAGAAGGCCTGGCTTACCAGAAGGGCGAACACAAGATTGTCCGCCGCTTGCGCGACGAAAGTAGACACATAGGAGCGCAGCGCGAACGCGCCGAACCCATAGTCACGCTGCAAGCGAGCGCCGATGCCGGCATTGAGGTAATTGTTGATAAGGGCAGAAACCGCGAAGGCCACAGAGCTGCCCAAAAGGATGTACCACGTGCCGCGAAACATCGAGTCGATCGACTGGTTGATGACGCCTTCGCTTCCCTCGACGAAACTGGCGCTCCACACACCGGGAACGAAGCTCGCCAGGAAGAATACCGTCGCAACGACCAGGTTCAAGCAAAGAGCAACCAGGGACAGAAGCGTGGTGGCACGTGGGCCGAAGCACCTGGTCAGCACATCCATGGCAAGAAACGCCATCCAAGAGAACAGAATGCCGCAGTCAAGCGCCAGCCATTCGACGCCGGTGTCGATGCTTTTGTTCGCAAGGATGTTCATGCCCACGATGGACAAAACGAGCATGGCCACTATAAGGGGTGGTGCGCTACGAAGCAGGTTCCTTAGGTCGTCGAGCGCGCTTTCGATTCGTTGCATACTGCAATCTCCTTGTTTTTTAGAGGTGGTTAAGCAAGAAACACCTATGTTGTTCGTATCCGTTTGCGCTGCACAAGCAGTTTTCGAATTGTATCATGCTTGCAAGGTGATACGCGCACACCTTTTCTCACCTGACAATGACCCCTTGCAGAATTCAGCCATCGTCCACATTCTTCAAACGCAAGGATATAATGGGGACGCATACACAACCTGCTTGTTTGGAGGCATCCATGCCCGACGCACCTGCTTCATCCCAGCAATCGTCTTCGATGGCGAAACTGATCGTCGCCGTACTCGTCCTTGCCGCGCTGGCGTTCGTGGCGTACAGCATGCTCACTTGCTCGCGCGACATAGAAAAAGAAGCGGTTTCGGTCAGCGTGGAGGAGCCCGCCTCTGCCCAGGACACGCTGGAAAGCGAGGTTTCCGAAGGGCGTGGGCTCATGAGCATGCTGTTCGGCCAGCAAACCGGCCAAATGGCTACGGCGCAGGGGTCCTACGGCACTCCCATGGAGATCGAGGGGCTGCGCGACCACTACGTAGACACTGCATCTGCCAAGACGGCCACGGTGTTCGTGTACATGTGCGGCGCCGACCTTGAAACCTACAGCGCAGCCGCGTCCAAGGACCTCCAGGAAATGGTCAACGCCCAACTTGGAGACAACGTGAAGATCGTCATCCAAACGGGAGGTGCGCGCCAGTGGCATTTCTCGAACATGGCTTCCGCCGCCACCTTGCAGCGCTGGCTCATCGACAACCAAGGGATGTACTTGCTCGGTGACGTAGGCCAGGGAACCATGCTAGACCAAGACGCAGTGACCGACTTCGCCACCTGGGGCATCCAGAACTTCCCCGCCGACCGCTACCTGTTCGTCTTCTGGGACCACGGCGGAGGAACCATCGGCGGCTACGGCTCCGACGAAGTCTACCCCGACGTCGAGCCGCTTTCGCTGCTCGAGCTGCGCAACGCTCTTGCGAACACGGACCAGAAGTTCGATCTGGTGGGCTTCGACGCATGCCTCATGGGCACCATCGAAACAGCCTACGCACTCGAGCCAGTGGCGGACTACCTCCTTGCGAGCGAAGAGTACGAACTGGGCGATGGCTGGCATTGGACGGGCTTCCTAAGCGCCCTTGGATCCAATCCCGCCATTGACACCGTTGAGTTGGGCAAGGTTGCTATCGACGACTTCACCGAGTACTACTTCAATCAGCGGCAGGGATCGATCACGCTTTCCCTTGTCGACCTGCGCGAGGTGCCCTTTGTTTACGAGCAGATGGGCACGTTCCTCCAGGCGGCCGAGCAGACCATCTCGTCCGACAACGGGCGCTTCTCCGAAATGTCGCAAGCGCGAACGCGGGCGCGCTCTTTCGCCGACGGCGGATTGGACCAGGTCGACATCGCAGACCTTATCGAGCGGACCAGCTTCGACGGGCGCGACGAGCTGCTCGCTGCAGTGAACAGCTGCGTCAAGTACAAGAGCGGCACCACCATCACGGGCGCCAACGGGCTTGCCATGTATTTCCCCTATTCGGAGATGCACCAATACCAAGGGACGCGCTCCGTCCTCAATGACATCGGATACGTGAAGCCAACCGAGTTCTACGACTATTTCCTTTCCATCATGGGTGGATCGGCCGGGTCAAGTTACGGAGGACTTATATCGTCGTCGGGCAGCTCGGCCGCTCAAAGCACGCCAGGGTCTGCCGCAAGCGCCAGCGCATCGAGCGGCAACTATGCCGACCAAAGCTACTCGATCGAAGACTGGTTCAACGCTTTGCTCGGCGCAGGGCAGTTCAGCTACCAGACAGTGCCCAACCACCTTTCCTTCGAAGAGCAAGACGGATCCTACGTCGTGCCCAGGAACGACCAGCTGTGGAATGCATTCTCCAGATTCAGCACCACCGTCATGGTGGACTTCCAAGACGGTTACCTGATGCTTGGGCGAGACGATGTGTACGACCAAGACGAAAACGGCAACATATCGGTGTTCTTCGGCAACGAATGGCTCACCATCAACGGCCAGGAAGTGTCTTTCTACGCCAACGAGCCCCACGAGGAAGCGAACGGCGAATTCAGCCACTCCGGCGTAATCCCTGCCCTTTTGAACGACAACACCTATATCGAGATTGTCGTGTACTGGCCGCCGCAAAGCCAGCAAGGAGACACCTACACAGGATATATCCAGGGATATCGCATGAAGGAGAACAGCTACTACACCTATGGACGCGGGCTCCAGCAATTCAACCGCGGCGACGTGATCAGCCCCCTCTTCGACCTCTACGACAAGCAGGGCAACTACGCGCAAACGCTGCCTGGCAACCCGATTACCATCAGCAGCGCGAAGGACCTGGAAGTGACCTATGGCCTGTCAGACCACGGCACCGTGCACTTCTGGGGAACGATGACCACCATCTACGGCGACAAGATCGACACCGACGTCATCACGCAGTAAGAAGGTTCCGCCGTTCTTCCGAACGGTGGACCGGCCGACGCTGCGATCGAGCCGGGCGGCGCATTTCGCCCTTGCTACGGCTTGGCCCGTACCGAAGTACGGGCACTGCGCCGAGAGCGGACGAACTGCACTCGCCAGTCTCGCTCTCGCTGGCTCTTCGACCACCTGCGTCTTCCCTCCGCTTCGGGAAAGTCAACCTGAACGCGCCTTCGCTCGCTGGGCAGAGCCGAAGATTCGGTACAACGAAATCTTTGCTACAGGAAGCGGTAGCGAACTTCGCGGACTCCCCAATCTTGGCAGGTCGCGAATCCGAACGCCTTGAACACGCCGGGCTGCAGGTCCAAATGACGACTCCCGCCGCCCATCCCGCCGCAGTCGTTGACGGTAGCCACCACGGTCATGCCGCCATAGCTGATTTCGACCAAACGGCCGTAGTAAGCGGTGGGGCCCCACGCAAGAGGAACGGCGACGCCCACCGAGTCGTCTGCGCACACGGAGCCGGTCGCCGTCGTACCCGGAGTGGGGGTGCTTGGGTCGGAAGAGCCGCCGTAGGCGCTCGCAGGACCCGAGCTCCAGCCGGACGTGTCTCCGCTTTCGTGAACTTCGGCCGTGGAGACCGGTTCAGGCTCGGAAGCGGGTTCGACGTAGTCTTGCGCCTCCTGCGCAACTGCCTGCTCCGCACGAGCCTCCTGCTCTTCTTCGGACGCCTCTTCGCGCACCGGGACAGCAGAGGCGCCTTCCGTGTCGACAGCGGCATTGTAGATGGTAGTGTCTTGGACCTGTGCAGCCTCGCGCGCAGCCTTAGCCGCAGCCTCAAGCGCTGCTGCAGCACGTGCCGCCTCTTCCGCAAGGGCCTTTTCTTCTTCGAGCTCGTCGATACGCTTTTCCAAGGCGGCGGCAGACGCTTCAAGGGCCTCTTGAGTGGATGCAAGCTCCTCGGCCGCCCTTTCCGCCTCGTCTTTGAGCAAGGACACAGCAAGGTAGTCATCTTCAAGAGATGCTTGCACGCGCTTTTCCGCCTCTGCAAGGTTGGCAGCCTGGGTTCCTATGGCCTCAAGCTGCGCAATGCGGCTGATAAGCTCTTCGATGCTGGTGGAGCTGGCTACGATCTGCCAAATGCTCAGGTCGTCGGCTTTGTAGAGCAATCGGGAAACACCTGCAAAACGCGACTGGATCGTAGCGAGGTTGGCCTGCGAATCGAGGATGCTTCCCGTGATCGATTCGAGTTCGCCCTGGCAGGAGTCCACATTGGCGCGCGCTTCGTCAAGCTGCGAGGTAAGCCTCTCGAGCTCGGCGGTCTTGGCGTTCAGGTCCGCCCACGCCTCGTCAAGCTCGTCAGCATGAGTGGGAGCAGGGGCGGTGCCCGCAAGAACAGCGGACGCCAGAAGCGCAGCGACCAAGATTCGAAGGGCATGCCCCATAGCGGGACGCGCCGAAACCGCAACGGACGTTTCGTTTGATGGCGTGTTGCGCGGCGCGTTCGGTAGTGCGTTTTCGTTCATGTTTCGGCTTCAACTTCCTCCGCAAAACGCAGATGCAGGGGGCCTGCACACGCGCCATGCGGTTCGCATAGCGAAATACCTTACCATTGGCGTTTGTGCATTTTGAGGATATGGAGAAAACAGGACAAGGAGACAGTCCCCTTTGTACACTCGGGATTGTAACTGAATCCCACTTACAACGATGCAGGTAGATGGCTTGTTTCTTGGGTTGGGCCGTCTGCCTGCATCTTTCCGGTAAAGAAAGAATCAAGAATTGTGCCCGCTCCACGCCCGCATCACTTCGCACCATTTTACTACCCTGCCAGCATGTACGCGGCCTGCATGGCGTCCATGGCCTCGCGCTTGGACGCCATGTTGACGTGCGTGTAGATCTTCATCGTGATGTTCGGGTTCTTGTGCCCGGCCAGGCGCATCATCACCGACGGGTGCACGCCCTGGGCGGCGGCGAGGCTCAGGAACGTGTGGCGCAGCCCGTGCAGCGTCCAGCCCTCCAGGCCGTAGTCCTTGCGGTGGCGTGCCCACCAGCGGGAGAGGCTGTCGGGCAGCGGGCGCTCGCCGTCGTCGTCGCAGCAGAAGGCCACCTTACCGTAGACGTCGTAGTAGTTCCCGTCGATCTCCACTCAGCCCGCCGGGGGCTCGCCGTCGGTCGAGACCACGCGGAAGACTCGCTGGTGATGGTACTTAATGAGCGAGGGCATGACGGCCTCCTTGCGCTTCATGATCGCGGCGGCCAGCTGCTCGGGCATGGATCGGAGACGAAAAGCCGGCCTCGGTCTTGACTACCTGTTCTACTCGTGTACGAGTCTCGCGAGCGTGAATGGCCTGAGTAACCTCTCGGGCGTGCGCTCGATGCGCTACATGTTCAGCTCCTGCGCGCTCACGACGATCGACTTCCGTGGATTCGACCCGTCTACGCTCACGGACCTGTTCTACACGTTCTCGGGGTGCAGCAAGCTCACGACCATCCTAGCC
>JAFUCW010000077.1 GCA_017459485.1 Eggerthellaceae bacterium
AGTCGCAGGTGACGATTCCCAAGCCGGTCATCAGGGAACTGGGCTTGGAACGTGGTGACATGTTCGAAGTTGTGGTCGACAACGGAGTGGTGACGCTCGTGCCGGTCGTCATATACCCGAAAGCGAAGGCCGACGAGCTTGAGGCGCTCGCGGCGCAAGCGCGTGCCGAAGCGGCGTCGGGCGAAGCCGCTATCTACGACGACGTCGAGGATCTTATTGCCGACCTGCACAAGGCGATCTAGATGACGTACAGCCTCCAGCCCACGAGGCAATTCGTCAAGCGCTACGGCAAACTCACCACAAAGGAGCGGAGCCAGGTTGACGACAAGCTCAGAATTCTTGCGAAGAACCCGTGGCACCCATCGCTGCGCACGAAGAGGATTCAAGGGACGGCCGAATTCGAGGTGAGCGTCAACATGGACATTCGTATGGCCATATCGTTCGAGGGTGACAAGATCATCATCATGCTCGATGTTGATCATCACGACAAGCTTCTCTGCCGCAGGTCGAGGAGATGAGATGGATGCAGAATCGACAATGCGATGTCGTCCAGCTTCATCGAGACAACCGAGCGGCTTATCGCTAAAAGGGAAAAGCTCGAGGGCGGGAGCGTTAAAGATATCGAATACCCAGAAGGGTTTATCGAGGCGTGCGATCTGGTGTACAAAATGGACGGGCCGGTATACATGGCTTGCGAGGTTTTTGGTTGCTGGGTGTTCTCTACGGTCGATGTGGTTTTTGATAGTGGGCCGACGGGCGTGGTTATAGCCACAGGAGAGCCGGTTCGTTTCCACATACCTTCTCTGACCTACGCAAAAGACGATAAGTAGCCTAAACAAGCAGATAACAGCTTGCTAAAGGTGGCTTTGGGGCGGTAGAATACACTGTATTCAGTTGGAGGGAGCTAGCTATGGCCACCATGACTATGCGACTTGATGACGTAGATGCCGCAATCGTGCGCAAGTTTGCGCAATTCGAAGGTAAAAGCATCTCCGACTTCGTTCGCGATGCCGTTTTCGAAAAGATCGAGGACCAAGAAGACCTAGACGTCCTGCGCGCCGCCATCGCGGACGACGACGGCACTCGTTTCAGCCACGAACAGGTTCTAAAAGAACTGGGACTGTAGATGGCGTACCGCGTGGAATACAGCAAAGCTGCACTTAAGCAGCTCAAGAAAATGGACAAATTCGATGCTCGGCTCATAACAGCTTGGATAGGAAAGCATCTGGAAGGGTGCATCGATCTGCGCATGTATGGCAAGGCACTAACGGCAAACCACTCCGGGGAATGGCGCTACCGCGTGGGGGACTACCGCATTCTCTGCATGATCCAAGACAATGTCCTGCTCATCGAGGTGTTCTCCATTGGGCACCGAAGCAGCATCTACAAGTAACCAGAGTGACGTGTCGGTGTTGTATCATGGCGAGAAACCCCGTAACGCACAGAACAGTGCTGCGGGTTACAACAGGCCTTCACGGTAGGGTTTGTCGCATTTTAGATTGTCGAAGCTGCATTTTTTGCGGCAGAGAGTGCATATACCCGTAGGGCTTCCCGAAGGTTGTTCCTGTACGCTTTCCGTGCCTTGCTCGTCGCTTCCGCTGTCTTGAGTACCGCTGCTTTCTGGGTTGTAGCTTTCGCCCCATTGGTTGCTATTGCCATCTGGGTTGGTGGACCCATTCCCCTGGCCGTTGCTTTCGTTCAAGGTGTTTTGCCCCTCTGCGTTGGTGTCCTGCGCGCCACTTCCACGGCCATGCTTCCCCTTGCGATGCGTCCGTTCTTGCGTATTCTGTGGGTATGCAGAACTGTCTTTCTGCGTGGAATCCATGTTATCTTGCATGTTATCTTGCATGGTGCTCTGCTTTTCCTGCGGCGTGGTACCATCCAGCGAAAGCTGGGAAGGCGCGGCTTCATTTGCATCATTGTTGGCGCCTCCCGTACCTTCCGCCTGTTCAAGCGCGTTGGCTATAAGCAGTTCTTTCACTTGCGCGTACCCGCCTACGCCAAGAGCGAGCGCCCCCAGGCCAGCAACCACGTTTACCGACTGCCCTATGGCACGTCGACGCGTCGGGTCGAAGGCAATGTTGAAATGCTTCGCGAAGAACAGCCAGTGCGATGCCAAATGAACGCCAACTATCGCGCACAGCCCATACGAAGTGGCCGTATGGATAGGCGCCCATATATCGCCGGGATTCATGAACGAAAGGTCTAGTCCTAAGTTCCAAAGCGTGTTGCTAATAACCACGGAACTAATTGCCAGCAACCCCATATCCACTGCCAGCAAAAGCGCCACAACGGCAAGCACCTTCCTGCGCGTATTCAACTGCCGGGTGCCCAACAACGAAGCGGTGCTGGCAATCCACTTGCGCGCGAGCACCAGGTGAGCGCCGATGCACGCCAGAAACGCAAAGCCCACGTATTCGTGGAGGGCGTTCCCTGTTAGTTGGTACAGCATTTCGAAAACGAGCATCGCTGTAAGCGCTACGTCTAGGATTATTCGCTTCTTTGTTTTAGACATGTGTCTTGCTCCTTGCCTTTACCTAGTGGGTTCAATGCCGCTGGTCCAGTCGCAGGGTTAATGCCGTTTGGCTAAAACCACCGAGCTAACGTTGCGGGCTAATCCGCTGGGCCAATACCTGTGCTTCAAAGCCGCAATACAAGGTTACGGATGCAGCTGAAATGTATCTGAAGGGATGCACGCAGTTTAAGCTAGTTTTCAGAGGAGACAGCCGCTTCTAACTTCAGGCTGCACCGCAAAGCAATATGCAATATGCAAGAATCCAGGTTAGAAGGAATACCTTCACAGCCACTTTGGTTGATCAGGGAATTATTCGCAATAGTGTCAAAGCAATCGTTTCCGATGCTAGCAAATATGTTCGAGCGCGATGTTGGCGGCGAAGGCATAGCACGCGTTCGCTCGAAAGGAGACGCTGCCTTGTACGGCGGCATCACATGAGCGCTAGTTGCATCCCATTGGTCAACGGAGCGGAGCCTTGGCCGACATTAGTTTTGCCGCCTTTCCAGCAAATGGGCTGGGCCGTCCTGAACCGATGACCCGCTTCCTCTTTTCAGTCATCGCGAACGTAGTATCATTGTCGTAGACATCTGTTAAAGGGAAAGGACGCGCCATGTGCACGGGGATCAGGTTTGTTGACGACAGCGGTAACATGTATTTCGGCCGCAACCTTGATTGGAGCTGCTCGTATGGCGAGAGAGTCGTCATTACTCCTACGAACTACGTGCCAAAGTCGCCTTTCGGATCCATCACGCAGATAAAGCATGCCGTCATTGGCATGGGCATCGTCCAGGAAGACGTGCCGCTCTACTTCGACTGCGCCAACGATGCCGGATTGGCCGTCGCGGGACTGAACTTTCCGGGATATGCGGTCTATGCGCCCGAAGCCTTCGAAGAGAAGACCAACATTGCCGCCTACGAATTCCCCTTGTGGGTTGCGGCCAATTTCGAAGCGGTAGACCAAGTCGAAGAGGCACTTGCCAACGCCGTCATCGTGGACAGGCCCATCAACGATAAGTACCCCTCGTCGCTTCTGCACTGGATTGTCGGAGATGCGAATCGCTCGATTGTGGTCGAATATACCGAAAGCGGCATGAACGTGTTCCATGACGACTTCGACGTGCTTACCAACCAGCCCGGTTTTGCATGGCATGCCGAAAACGTGCGCAACTACATGAACGTGACGCCCGACGTACCCGGGCCGCTGCAGTGGCGCACCGGCGAACTTGCCGCCTACGGTTCCGGTGGCGGCATGCGCGGCCTGCCGGGCGACTACTACTCTCCTTCTCGCTTCGTGCGCGTGGCGTACCTGAATGCGCACTACCCGCAAAAGGACACCGAGGAGGAGAACGTCAGCCGCCTGTTCCATACGCTTTCCGGTGTCGCCATGATTGACGGAGCCGCGCGTATGACCAACGGCGAATTCGAGCTGACCATCTTTACGGGTGGAGTTTCTTGCCGTACGAACACGTATTACTACTCGACGTACGATGACCCATCCATCCGTTCGGTCGCGCTTGGCGACCACGATACGGAAGGGACCGAGCTCGTCGTTGCGTAAAATACGAAGCGCAGAAGATAAGGAGCCCACCATGGCAGATAAGATCGAGCAGACTGCGGGACATGACTCGCTGGGACAGTTCGCCCCGGATTTCGCCCACTACAACGACGACATTCTTTTTGGAGAGAACTGGAACAACAAGGACATCGACCTGAAGACGCGCTGCATCATAACCGTGGTTGCGCTTATGGCGCAAGGCATCACCGACAGCTCGCTCAAGTACCACCTGGAAAACGCGAAGGCGCATGGCGTCACCCAGCAGGAGATGGCGGCCGTAATTACGCACGTTGCCTTCTACGCCGGCTGGCCCAAGGCCTGGGCGGTGTTCAGCCTGGCCAAGGAAGTCTACGGTGAATAGGGGCGGCCTTCTTTTCCCACTAATGGTGTTGATAGTGTAGCGATAAAGCCTGTTATTGCCTGTTATTATTAGTCAAGCAGCTGCTCAGAGATACTGACGTGTGTAACCTCTTGCATTACATTGATTAATGCTGTACTTTGTTATTGTAATATCCGTATGTAACCTGATGGGTTACACATGTTTCTTTCATATAAGTCAAAGTCCCTTGAAAAGCTTTGCACGGACGAAAAAGAGATGCAAAAACGCAGGGCCGATATTGCGAAAAAGCTCCGTCTTCGAATAAATGCGCTCGAGGCCTTTTCAACGTTGGCCGAGGTCGTTGCTAACGACCCATTAGGAAAATGGCACCCACTGCATGGTGATCGCGCTGGTCAGTGGGCAGGGAAGGTTTCGAGTAACGAGCGACTGATCATTCAGCCGCTTGCTAACAATGAAATAAGGGTTGAAAGCATTCTCGGGTCTACCTTTGCAGAGGTTCAGGGTATTGAGGACTACCACAAAGGATGAGGGCAATGAGAAACTATGCTGTTGCACCAGGCGAATACCTTGCCGAATGGATGGAAGAACATCCTTACGTCACGCAGGCGCAACTAGCCGAGCGTGTGGGGGTGAGCAGAAAGCACATCAATGAAGTACTGAACGCCAAGTCGTCGGTGTCGTCCGATGTTGCCCTTCGCTTGGACCGCGTGACTGGCATTCCTGCTAATGCATGGCTTCTTTACCAAGCACAATACGATGCGGATTGCGCTCGGTTGTCCAACCGGGAAGAGCTTGCAAAGTACGAGTATTACATTTCCGACAACCTTGGAGCCTACCTTAGGCAGGTCCATGCAACGGAAGCAACAAGGCGCAACCCTGGACAGCTCGTTTCGGACTATTTGGACTTTGTACGATGCGGCACCCTCGACGCATTTGTACGGCGTTGCGAGGTCGAAATCGTGAGTGGGTTCGAGTTCGCTGCCTTGAGGGAATCTTCGAAGAGTGTCGACCCTGCAGCTTTGCTGGCTTGGATTGCCCAGGCTGAGAAACAAGATGCGGACGGACGTCGGTTCGAATCCGATTATTCGGCATCCAAATTGCTGGACGTCATTCCGTTGGTTCGGAGGCGCTCCCTTTCTCCCGATATGGAAATGCTGGCAGATATGCGCACCATCCTCGAAGACGATGGTGTGACCATACTGTATTGTGCGCCTCCAAAAAACTTTCCCTTGCATGGTGTTACTTATTGGGTCGAGGGCGCTCCTGTGGTCGTCTTTTCTGAGCGCCGCAAAAAGGACGGTTACATCACGTGGGCGGTTTTCCGCGAGTTGGGGCATGTACTCGGGGATGAAAGGGGAGGCGACACCTACGGTTTGGCCAAGCCAAAAAAGCAGCAGAAGGCAGAAGAGAAAGCGGCAAACGATTTTGCGAAGGAGACTTTGTTTGGGGAATCAGGGCTCGTTCCGTTCCACGGGCTGACGCGCTCTGCCGATATCCGTCGCGTGGCAATGGAGGTTGGGGTTGCGCCGGGCGTTGCAGTGGCGGCCATGCATAAGAACCGCATGCTCCCGTACAACCGGTGCAACGACTTGTTGGTAGACGTTGCTGTGTAGCTTGAGTCAGTCGACATTTATTCGCGCTGCCAACAAGCTTAAACAAGCGGATAACGGCTTGCAGCGTGTCAGGGGTCAGCGTGTCAGGGGAGCGTGTCAGGGATCGGGTGATTCGACACGCCAGCGACGTAGTGTATGCCGTGCGCTTCGGTAATACTCCAGCGAATTGGACATCTTCGACCAGCTGGAAACTATTTACGCACATCGTTTGACTTTGCCGAGTTTCCGAAGTTGGAGTTGTTGGAGTAGGCGTACTATATACGATTGATTACCGCATAGTCATAGAAGAAACGTAATACGAAGGTTGGTGAACTATGGCATCCGCTCACTCACTCGCACGCAAGAATTTCCCTTTGCTCCTTGTTGCCTTTCTGGCAGTCTGCCTCGCCCTTGCGCTAGCTGCTATTGGCGCACACCAAACCGCCTGGGCAGAAGACGGCGAAGAGGTGCAGGCAGCGGACGTGAGGGCAATCGTTGCCAACATGACTCTCGACGAGAAGATTTCGCAGATGATCATACCCGCATTCCGCACCTGGGATGGAAACGACGTCACCGACCTAGGTGCTGTTCCCGAGCTTGCAAGCGCCCTGCGTGCGCACCAGTACGGCGGCGTCATTTTGTACG
>JAFUCW010000006.1 GCA_017459485.1 Eggerthellaceae bacterium
CTGCGCATATGGAATCGTATGCTTAATTTGCAGTACGTGGGCAAGGACGAAGCGGACGAAGAAGCCTTCGAAGCGAAGCTGGCGAACATGGGCATAAAAAATGCCGCCGAGGCGTTCAGCACTTCGTTCTACCCTACCGTCAAGCGAGAAATACAACAAAGTTGGCAGCGCCTCTACCAGGCGACAGATGAAATACCCGAAACCTACGTAATGGCGGGGTTGTGGGAGCTACGAAGCGAATGGCTGGTCGACACCATGGGCGTGTAAATCCCGCCCTTTGCGAAAGACGCCCATCTTTTTAGTAGTATGGGTGTAAAACTACCAGTAATTATGTGCTTGAAGTGGTATGATTAGAAAACGTAATAGACGAATCTCGTAGCATAAACACACCAGCAAGATACGAAGAAGGTCCTATGGACTTCAAGCAACTGCGTTCATTCGTTGCCGTCATTCGCTATGGCAGCTTTACTACTGCGGCAGAAAAGCTGCGCATTTCGCAACCGACCGTAAGCACGCATATTCGCACGCTTGAAGAAGAATTGGGCACGCCTTTGGTGCTAAGAAACGCCAAGCGGGTGGAACTTACTCCAAGCGGCTACAAGATGTTCGACCAGGCCGAATCCATGCTCGCCATGCATGACCGCATGATCCAAAGCATGCGCAGACGCGAAAGTGATGCAATTTATTTGGGCGCGTCGTCCATTCCTTCTGGCTACATCTTGCCGGAGATTCTGGCGACGTTTTCGGAGCAGCACCGAGATTCCCGTTTCATTATCTCTCAGGATCCAAGCCAAACGGTAATCGACGGAATGCTTTCGGGCCTCTACGACCTGGGGTTTGTGGGTATGCCGGTCAAGGAGGACACGCTCGAAAGCACGCAGTTCTTTTCCGATCGCATAGTAGTGGTTACCGCCAACCAGGAAAAGTATCAGGCGGTGGATCGCTCCGACGCACACTCCATAGCGGAGCTTCTTGTGAGCGAGCACGTGATTATGCGCAAAAACGGCAGCGCCACGCGTGCGGCGGGCGCGCGCGTACTCGATGCGCTCGGCCTGGAAGAGTCGGACCTGAACATAGTGGCGCATCTCAACGACCAAGAGGCAACCAAGAATCTGGTTCAGGCGGGGCTGGGCATTGCGCTTATGTCCGAACTGGCGGTGCGCAGGCGCGTCGAAGGGGGCTGGATGCTTGCATTCGACGTTCCGCACGTGGACACGTCGCGCAACTTCTATCTGCTCAAACGCAAAAACGTCTTGCTCAACGAACGTGCGGAGGCGCTTTGCGACTTCGTGCTTTCGCACCCTTTGGGATAACGGCAAGGGATACGCGCTCCACTCGTTATAATGAATACCACGATTATTTGATCGGGGCGAGGCTCCGACGAAAGCGAAGGACTGAACATGACGCAAACGCCAAACGTCGAACTGCTCAAGCAGCTTCCCCAGGTGGAAGAGGTGCTTCAGAGCCCTGCGGTTGCCCAGCTTGCAGGCATCCCCCATGACATCATCGTCAATGCAGTGCGGGCGCAGGTCGACGCATTGCGCCAGCGCATATTGGGCGGTGCGGAGCCCGTCATCGAAACGGCCGCGATTGCCGAAGCCGCCGCCGCTCGCGCATCAAGCCTCAACGCAGCATCCCTTCGCCGCGTGATCAACGCATCAGGCGTGATCATCCATACCAACTTGGGGCGCAGCGTCATGGCACAAGAGGCGATCGACGCGGTCAACGAAGTAATTGCGGGTTACTCTACGCTCGAATACAGCGTTGAGAACATGGCGCGCGGAAGCCGGCATGACCATTGCGAGCCTCTCATCTGCGCACTAACTGGCGCGGAGGCGGCCATTGCGGTGAACAACAACGCGGCTGCAGTCATGATGGTGCTTTCGGAATTCGCTGCTGGGCACGAAGCGATTGTTTCTCGTGGCGAACAGGTTGAGATTGGCGGCTCGTTCCGTATTCCCGACATCATGCAGCAATCACACGCGCATATGGTCGAAGTGGGTGCCACGAACAAGACCCATGTCAGCGACTACGAACGCGCCCTCACGGACGAAACGGCCATGGTGCTCAAAGTCCACCCCTCCAACTACCGCATGACCGGATTCACCGAGTCGGTTTCCATCCGCGACTTGCGCACGCTGGTGGACGAGCGCAAGGCGGCATCTGGCCAGGACATCCTTGTGTACGAGGATCAGGGGTCGGGGGCGTTTCTGCGCCTCGAGGCGTTCGGAACCTACGCCGAGCCTGCCGTGGTGGAGTCGCTCAATGCGGGTGCAGACCTCGTGTCGTTTTCGGGCGACAAGCTGCTTGGCGGGCCGCAGGCGGGCATCATCGTTGGTCGTGCAGACCTGATCGCTCGGCTGAAGGCGAATCCTCTTGCACGCGCGATGCGCTTGGACAAGATGACGCTTGCCGCACTCGAGGCAACCTTGCGCCTGTATTTGGACAGCGAAACAGCAATGGACCACATTCCCACGGTGCGGATGCTCATCGAAGATGCAGACAGCGTGAAGAAACGTGCCGATGCGCTTAAGGCGGCAGTGGAAAAGACGGTTCCCGCCGACTGAGCCGAACTGGCTGTGGTCTCCGAAACATCGCGTGCCGGGGGCGGCGCACTCCCCAAGAGCGACATTGCCACTGATGCGCTGGAAGTGCGCTTCAAGAAGGGCACGGCCCAGGCATGTGAAGAGCATCTGGTGAAGGA
>JAFUCW010000078.1 GCA_017459485.1 Eggerthellaceae bacterium
CACCCACAACCCCCACATCTTCACAGGAGGTCGACCATGAATAGCCTTGGGCTTGCAGGTTTGCTTCCTGTTGCAATTTTTCTCGTTGTTGCCGTAGGCATTGCCGTATTCGCGCGGCGCCAGGCAGCGGCAGGCACCGGTGGCTTCGTGACCGAATACTTTATCGGCAGCCGCAGCCTTGGTCCTTTCGTGCTCGCCATGACAACCATAGCCACCTACGGCAGCGTGTCCAGCTTCGTGGGCGGGCCTGGTCAAGCCTGGACCATTGGCTGGGGCTGGGTGTACATGGCAACCGTACAAGTAACAGCTCTCTTTTTGCTCTATGGCATTCTGGGCAAAAAGATGGCGCTCGTCAGCCGCAAAACGGGTGCTATCACGGTTATCGACGTTATTCGCGAACGCTACCAGTCAAATGCGCTTGCCGTGCTTTCGGCCGCCGTGCTCGTAACCTTTTTCGCCACAACGATGATTGCTCAGTTCGTTGGCGGCGCGAAGCTGTTCGAGGCGGTTACGGGCTATAGCTATGTTATGGGTCTTGCCATTTTTGGTATTACGGCCATTCTGTTTACCACTATCGGCGGCTTCCGCGGCGTTGCCTTCACCGACGCGCTCTGCGGAATTGCCATGATTGTGGGCATCGTGGTGCTGGCGGGCGGCATCCTTTCCGCAGGTGGCGGTTATGCCAATATCATGGACACCATTGCGACCAATCATCCCGAAATGATGGAACCGCTTTCCGGCGGCAATATGCCCATCGGTCTGTATTTCACGCAGTGGTTGCTCGTGGGTATTTTCACCTTTAGTTTGCCGCAAAGCGTGGTGCGCACCATGAGCTACAAGGACACAAAGTCTTTGCACTCGGCCATGATCTGGGGCACGGTTATTTGCGGCGCCATGATGATAGGCGTTACGGCGCTCGGCGTGCTTTCCGCGGGCGTACTTACCGGGGATCTAGAAACTTACGGTGGCAGCGTGGACAACATTATTCCAACCGCCATCGTGCAAACTCTGCCGCCTTGGCTTGCTGGCATCGCCATCATAGGCCCCATCGCGGCTAGTATCTCTACCGTATCCAGCCTGCTTATTGCCAGCTCGTCGGCCATTATCAAGGACCTATGGCTGCATCACGTTCAGGCGCAGGGCCGGCGCGCACACGAAGGCACGGTAGTGCGCGCGAGCCAGGTAATCACTCTCGTTATTGGCGTGGTGGTATTTGTGCTTTCCATTGTGCCGCCCGACGTCATCTGGAAAATTAACATGTTCGCCTTTGGTGGCTTGGAAACAGCGTTTTGCTGGGTGCTCGTGTGCGGGCTGTTCTGGAAGCGCGCGACAGCAACCGGTGCCCTGCTTTCCATGGGCGGCGGCGTAGCAGCCTACTGCATCGCTATGGCCGTAGGCTTTAAGATTGCAGGCTTGCACCAGATAACCATCGGCATTACCGTGGCGCTCGTGCTCATGGTGGTGGGCTCGCTTGCAAGCAAACCTGCCGATTCACGCCACCTGGAAGCATTTTTCCCATCAAACTAAGCTGCTGCACCTCGCCTCGCTCACCTGGTTTATTTATGTAACGAAAATAAAGCGCGGCTTGTGGAACATCTTGAGGCGTAGGTATTTAACGGAAGAGTCTTTGGTAAGCTTTTCGTATGTCTGCAATAGGAACAATATTTAAAGGGCTCGGACGCGTTTTGACGGCGCCCATTCGTTGGGTGGTAAAGTCGCCCGTGACCTTCCTTGGCGTCCTGCTTTTTGTTCTGCTTGTACTGGTTATCATTGTTCCTAATTTTGTCGAAGTGACAGGGCAGCTGCGCAACTTACGCACAGTAAGTGAACTGAAGGACGAAATCTACTTCCTGGATGAAGACCTGCCTGCAGGCCAGGAGGGCGCTAGCCAAACCACCTTTGGTACCTACGACTGCATCATGGTGCTGGGCGCGGGAGTGCGTCCCGATGGTACGCCATCGCCCATGCTGCGGGAGCGCTTAGACAAAGGAATCGAGCTTTACTTTGCAGGTGTTGCGCCTAAGATTCTGATGAGTGGCGACAACCAGTCGGACCGGGAAACTTACAACGAAGTCGAAAACATGCGTCGTTATTGCATCGCGCAGGGTGTGCCAAGCGAAGACATCTTTTGCGACCATGCAGGTATTTGTACCTACGACAGCGCCTATCGCCTCTATCATGTGTTTGGTGCGCATCGCGCCGTTGTGGTGTCGCAACAGTACCACCTTTATCGCGCTTTGTTTGATTGCGCGAGCTTTGGTATTGAGGCCGTGGGCGTGCCGGCCGACGTGGAAGAATACCCAGTGAAAATGTATTACCGACTGCGTGAAGCTGCCGCCCGCATTTCCGACATGTGGAAGGTGCTGACGCGGCAAAACGCAACGTACTTAAGTGAACCCGTTTCGTTCGACCAATCTGGGGACGTTACAAGTTGGGAGTATTAGGTTCCGCTGTCCTGACGGACAGCGGAGTAATCGACGCTGCGGTCCAGCCGGGCGGCACGCTGGACCCTAACTACGGCTTGGCCCGTACCGAAGTACGGGCACTGCGCCGAGAGCGGGTCCATCGCACTCGCCGGGCTGAACCTCGCTGACGCTTCGACCACCTGCGGCTTCCCGCCGCCGAAACTCGCTGACCCTTCGACCACCTGCGGGTCTCCATCACAGGCCTGTGGCATAATTGTTGGGTCGAAAGGACTGTCATGTACAACGAAGTAATGTATGCAATGGGGGTCGAACCCTCTGTTATCCGCGAGCTGTTCGCCTATGGTGTTGCGCGCAAGGCAGAAATTGGTGCCGACAAAGTTTTTGACTTCAGCATTGGCAACCCCAGTGTTCCTGCGCCTGCTTCGGTTGGACACGCGCTTGAAGAAATCGCCCAGCTGCCACCGGCACAGGTTCATGCCTACACGCAAGCTGCAGGCGATCCTGCCGTGCGCACTATCATCGCCGAAAACTTAAACGCACGGTTTGGCACTGATTACACGGCAGCTAACCTATATCTTACTTGTGGGGCTGCGGCTTCGCTCTCCATTTCGCTAAAAGCCGTGCTCGAACCAAACGAAGAAGTGGTGGTTGTCGCCCCCTTCTTCCCCGAGTATCGCACCTGGATCGAAACCCATGGTGCCACGCTCGTGATGGTGCCGGCGCGCGAATCCGACTTCCAAATCGACCTGGACGCCATGGCCGCTGCTATTACGCCGCGCACCAAGGCCGTCATTATTAACAGCCCTAACAATCCCGTGGGCGTGGTTTACAGTCGCGAAACGCTGGAGGGTTTGGCTGCGCTGCTGAATGCCAAGCAAGATGAATTCGGCACGACCATCTTTCTTATTTCGGACGAACCCTACCGCGAACTGGTGTACGGCGGTGTGGAAGTTCCCTGGGTGCCCAGCATCTACGCCAATACAATTGTGTGCTATTCCTGGTCCAAGAGCCTTTCGCTTCCGGGCGAGCGCGTGGGCTATATTCTGGTGCCGCAAACCCTGCGCGACTGGGAACATATTTATTTTGCCGTGGCCGGTGCGGGCCGGGCGCTTGGCTTCGTGTGCGCGCCTGCCATTTTTCAGCAGGTTATTGCGCGCTGCATAGATGAACCTGCCGACCTGGCTGCCTACGAGCACAACCGCGAATTGCTTACCAGCATGCTTGACGAACTCGGCTTCGAATACATCAAGCCCCAAGGGGCCTTCTACCTATGGATGCGCTCGCTCGACCCCGATGCCAAGGCCTTTAGCGAACAAGCGAAAAAGCATGAGTTGCTTATTGTCGCGTCCGATAGTTTCGGGGTTGAAGGCTGGGCGCGGCTGGGTTACTGTATCGCACCCGAGACCATCACGAACTCACGCGATGCATTCGCTGCGCTTAAAGCTGACTACGAATAAGTACGGGCGCACCGCATGTTGCGCGCTGTAGTCTTGCCCTAGCGCGTAGGACGGCTGAGCTGGTGTACCCAATGCCTGGGCCAGCTGCGCCAGTGCGTCCTAGCGTGCGGACCGCTTGTGCCAGTGCACCCTAGCGGGTAGGACGGCTGCTCCAGTACTTTGCGTCAAAGTCTTCAAGATAAATGTTTTGGCCCGAATAGCTAAGGTCGCGTGTCAGCGGCTCAAGAATCTCGGTCTGGTGCTGATAGGGCGAATCGTACTTCAGCGAAATTTCGTAGGACTCCACAATAACTGCCAGCCGCTGGTACTGATCATCTAAAAGGTGCCGTACGTTTTCGTAGTCGTCGTATAAGCTCGAAGCTTTTCCAATGTTCATCGCATCGAGCATCTTCATTTCTTTTTCGATTTCTGTCAGAAGCGAATTTGCAATGCCCGCCGCCGCTTCGCGCTGGCTGCGATCGCTTGCCACAATCACATTGTTATAGGTTTGGATGCAACTGTAGACTCGTTCGTTATAGGACTGCAGGCCGTCGTAGGTTTTGGTGAGGTAGTCGAAGGCCGTGTCGTCATCGAGGGCAGTTGCCGCGTCCGAAACTGCGAACGAAGAAGCGCCGCTCGAAGTGCTTGCTGGTGTTTCTGTTGCTGCGCCCGCGCCGTCCTGACCTTCTTCGTTTTCGCCAGTCGCTGAACTATCTTCAGCGCTTGAAGCCGCTTGCGCTGAATTGGCAGCCTCGAGTTGCTTCTGAATGCTTTCTTGTGTTTCGGGTTGGGTCAAAAGTCCAATGCCAGCAGCAATAAGAATGACGGCTGCTATACCAACAACTGCCTTAAACACTGTGCCCAGGTAACTCTTTTTTTCTTGGGGCGCAAGATATTCGTTGGCGTTGCGCATGCCGCTTATGGGGGCAATAACGTCGGTGCGGTCGGCCGGAGCGACAGGCTGGCCAGCCGCCGCTGCCTCACTTGCGAGGATGTCAAAGCCGGTAAAATCGGCGAAGGAACTGAAATCTTCGTCGTCGGCTTTCGGCTTGTCCATGGACTCGGTTTTGGATTCGGCTTCGTTCTGCGCTTCGGTATCGGTATTGGCCTTGGGTTCAGAGTCGACTTCGGCTTCACGGGTAACTATGGCTTCGGTTCCTGCTGCAGCTTCTGCTTCGGCTTCGTGCATAGCTTCTGCCATAGCTTCGGCTTCGGTTTCGTGCATAGCTTCTGCCATAGCTTCGGCCTTGGCCTCCGCTTCTGCTTCCTGCACACCTTCTGCCGCAGCTTCGACCCCAGCCTTAACCCCAGCACCAGCCTCACGTGCAAGCTCGGCCTCGACTTCAGCCTCATGCGCGGCCTCGACTTCAGCCTCATGCGCAGCCTCGGTTTCGCCTTCAGCTTTGCTTGCCAAAATGGGAACGGGCTCGCCACAGACCGCACAGGTCTGTGCGCCCTCTTCTAGCTTTTCGCCACAGTTTACACAGTAATTGAGAGCCATTACGTCCACTTCCCCTATATGTTGCGTTTTGGACTTATGCTGAATACATAATAACCGACTTATACCCTGCTAGACTATACTTAATTCACTATTTTTACGAGGAGTTGTTCATGCAGGAACAGGATTCAATACGCCACGCAGCCCATGCTGCTAAGGTGGATAGACTAAGCGACGCGCCAGAAGCGCCCGAAGTGCCCGGAGCCGCTGGAGTGGCAGAAGCGGCGGAAGCGGCAGAAGCGGCGGAAGCGGCAGAAACGCTTGAACCGACCAAAGCCGCCGAAGTGATTGAATCGGCTGGAGCTGCCGAAGGGGTGGAGGCTTCAGAAACCGAAAAAGCAGCCGAACCCCACGGCGAATCGACCATCGCGGTCATCGCTGCCATCATTGCCAACATCGCAATAGGCGTTGTGAAATTTATTGCGTCAGCTATCAGTGGGTCTTCGGCTATGTTCTCCGAAGGTATTCACTCGATTGTCGACTCAGGCAATGGTTTGCTGGTGCTGTTTGGCATCCATCGCGCAAAAAAACCCGCCGACCCAACGCATCCCTTCGGGCATGGCAAGGAACTTTATTTCTGGACGATGGTCGTCGCTATCCTTATTTTTGCCATGGGTGGTGGCGTGTCTATTTGGGAAGGTATCCAGGCAATCAAATCCGTCGGGCCAGACACCAAGCTGGGCGACCCGACCGTTGCCTACATCGTGTTAGGCATTTCAATGCTCATTGAAGGTTTTTCCTGGACCGTGGCCGTAAAGCAGTTTAACCTGGCGCGCGGCAAAATGTCGCCCCTGAAGTTTATCAAGGAGGCAAAAGACCCTTCGCTCTATACCGTGGTGCTGGAAGATTCGGCAGCAGAACTTGGTTTGCTTTTTGCCTTCCTCGGTTTGTTCTTCGGGCATTTGTTCAATAATCCCTATCTTGACGGCATTGCGGCAGTGCTTATTGGCGTGCTGCTGGCGAGTGTGGCAACCATTTTGTTGCGCGAAACCAAGGGCTTGCTTATTGGTGAAGGCTTGAACATGGCCGAGGTGGGCGAAATCCAGCAGATAGTTGAAGCCGACCCCGCCATCGACCGTTGCGGCCGTGTGCTCAGCATGTATATGGGACCAGAAAACTTGGTGATTACTATTGATGCGGGCTTTAAGTCAGGCATTACATCTGACGAAGTGCTGGAAGCTATCGACCGCGTTGAAAAGAAGATTTTCGCGCGCTTTTATCAAGCGAAAAGTGTCTTCATCGAAGCGGAAAACCGCAAGACCGTGCAGGCGCAGCACGATGCATTCGAAATGCTCAACAATAACGTATCGCTTGAAGACCGCTTCTTCTCAGGGTCTTAATTGTTCCGCCGTTCTACCGAACGGCGGAATTGCCGACGCTACGAAGTAATTCTGCTTCATCCTAGGCCCTAATTATGGCTTGGCCCGTACCAAAGTACGGGCACTGCGCCAAGAGCGGGCCTATTATTTTGCAGAATTACTTCTCGCTCATATGGCCTGGCCAGCTGTCAAGAAGCAAAATGGGGCCAGCCCCCTCCTTAAGAAAGGGGACTGGCCCTTCCGCTTCCTTCGCCGGGGTCGCAAGGCGTGCCCTCTATCCGGTGCCTACTTGCACAGTCTCATATCCGCAGATACCGGCGACCCGGCCTGCAATTCATCTTTCCGGCTGGGCTTCCACCTATAAAAGGAGTCTGACTTCGCGCATACCCGCGCGGTGGGCGCGCACAGCGAGATCGTGGGTTCCCAGCGGCATCCGGCTACCCGGCTCGGGAAGGGCGGTGTTGGTCTGTACTACATCGTCTCTTGCACCATGACTCCTATCGACCAAAGCCACCTCACGAACTCGGAGGCGGTTGCGACGTTCGCCTTGCACGGGTGCATGCCGTTCTTGAGGAAGTGGGCCCTCCGCTTGCGCAGCCGCTCGCTTCCGTGTCTGGCGTGCCGCGCAATTTCGTCGGGCACTTCCAGCCGCTTCGGGACGGCTTTCGGGTTGTGGGATGCGCCCTGGTAACTCCAGCTGCACTCGACGGCGAGCTTGCGCACCAGCGAGTTGCCGCTTTTCGTCACCGGGCCCCGCGACTCCCTCTCCCCGCTCGACCTCTCCATCGGCACCAGGCCGAAGTAGGACGAGACGGACCTTCCGTTGCGGAACCTCGAGAAGTCGTCTATCTCGGCGGCAAATGCGAGCGCGAGCCGGAACCCGCAGCCCTTCATCGCCTGCAGACAGTTGACGACCGGTCCCAGCGCGCTCTCGGCAGCCATCCTCTCTGCGTCTGCGACGAGCGAATCGCGTAGTTCCTCGAGGTCGGCCAGGGTGTTCACGTAGCAGCCGAGGGAGGCCTGCGCGGCCGGGGTTGAGAGCTTCGCCCGTTCCACCCATCTGCGGTGGTCGCAGCACCATGGCCTGCGCACGGCGCCTGCCGCGGTCCTTTCGTCCCAGACCAGCCCCTCGCGCAGCAGCAGTCCCAGGATCTGCTGCTTGGCCACCTTGACCCGGTCGACGGCGTCGTCGATGGCGGCCGAGAGGGTCCTCAGGCCCTCGGCCTCGATTCCAGGCACGTAGACCTTGACCGCGGCGTGCGCGGCGTCGGCGCGCGCCAGCCTCAGCGAGTCGTTGCGGTCGGACTTCGACCTGGAATCGTGCGGGGCGCGCGGCAGCTTCGACACCGCTGCGATGTCGACGTCGACGCCCAGCGCCCGCAGCTCCCTGGCAGGGTGGAACCCGCAGCATCCGCTTTCGTAAATGGCGTGGGACGGCTGGGGGAACGCGAGCATCCACGCCGCGATCTCGCCGTAGCAGTTGCCGACAAATCTCTTTGTTTGCGTCACGCCGGTAGACGGGTCGAGCGAGCTGATTGTAGTCGACCTCGCGTGCACATCCATTCCGAAATAGGTAGAATAACGACTCATAAGGCAGACCTCCATAGTCTCATTGCGACGCGGCTGCGCCTGTTGTTACGACACCAACATTGTCAGCCAAGACTCGCGTATGGCACAAGGCCCATGAGAAGAGAGGTCTGCCTGACAGCTGGCCAGGCCATAGTGTCTG
>JAFUCW010000079.1 GCA_017459485.1 Eggerthellaceae bacterium
GACGCAAAACGGCACCATCTGGGTGAAGGAAGACGGCACTGTCGAGGCGACCATCTATGTGCGTCAGGGCATCTTCTGGGTCGAGGACATAACCAGCGGCGAGAACGTGGAAGTACTGGACCTGAAGTACGAGGACACGGGCGAGAGTTGGGGCGGTTATACCGAGCGCATCACGGAAGTGAAGGCCAAGGTTTCCGAAGCATTGCCGGCAGGCAATAAGGAGTACAAGTTTGGTACCTGCACTGAATACCCCACTTTGCTTGGCACCGTTCAGCATTGGGACCTGTATCTGCAGATCGACTACGGCTCGGCGGTCGAGGGGGCGTTCAATCCCAACATCGACAAGACGTGGACCCACGTGTACGAGAACGCAGAGGCAGGCACGACCTTAAGCGTCACCACAACCAACGAGGAATTGGGCGAAGCGTTGGATTCCCTGGTCTTCGACGGGGGCAAAATCGAAAGCGCGCAGGCGCAAGAGGACGCGCATGCGCTTTTTGAGGCATCGTGGAGCGCGGTGCCCGAATACGACATCTATGACCTGTCATTGAAGGACGCAGAAGGTGCAGCGGTCGATTTGGGCGATGCGGTCGTGAGCGCATCCTTCCCTGTTCGCGATGGTATTGCTGGCACCCATGCCTATCAGTATGGTGAGGACGGATTCGTCGAGGCACCGTTCATTTCCAACAACCTGAAAACGGGTGTTCTCACGAACGCAAAGCCAGGTATCTTGCTCTGTGCTCATGCAGACTACTCTAGCGACGATATCTTCAGCAACGCTTCGACGGCTCCTTGGTATATCCTTCACGCGACAGACGAGAGCACCAACGCCACGGTTGATGGATATGCCTCTGGCATATCGGGCAGGATCTATTACGGAAATCCCGATGAATACGAGATGCGTATGCGCAGCGAAGAGGTCGGGGGCAAGAAGGTATACGATTTCGTGTACTGGGCGACCGAGAAGCGTTTGCGCAGCTTCATGCAGTCGACAATCGACGAGATGGTAAGCGAATACAAGGAAGCGGATCCGAGTCTGTCGGAAGAAGCGGCCAATGCGAAAGCCATAGCGGCGGTTCGCGAAGAAAGCGGTATGCAACTAACCTTCTTAGGTAAGATAATCTTCAATATACCCGCAGAAAGCGCCGATGACCGTGTTGTTTTGGTGGTGGACGATGGCGCGTCGAAAAGCACCTACCCACTGACGCAATCGTATGCCGATGGCACGATAACCGCCACATATATGGTCAGCAACTATGGCGATAGCTGCCTTGGCCAGAATATTGATTTGATAAAGCAGGCTTACCTGCATGGAGCCGCGTCGGGTACTTCAGAGGCTCCGGCCGCGTACCTGATGCTTATCCCCGCTGCGGACAAGGTTGCCCTTGATCCCATGAAAGTGCCTTCGCAGAGCAAGCGCGTCTACACGGGCAAGCCCATCAAGGGCGTTGCCGTCGATAGCTTGTGCGATATTGTGGAAGGTGTTTCTGAGGCGACCGACGCGGGTTCCTACAGTGTCGTGACAAAGCCCAAGGAAGGTTACATGTGGGCAGATGGCACAACAGAGCCGAAAACGCTGGAATGGAACATCGCGCAAGCAAAGCTTACCGTAAGTTACAACAAAGGCGTAAAAGCGAACCCGACCGAGGCTGACCTTCCGACTGCTGAAGAGATTACGGCAGGTATGGAGGTAACGGGCTTTGTTAATGGCGAGACTGCAGGCCCGGCCAAGGACGATGTTGCTCCTGCAGCAGATGCCGCCAAAGTTCCCCTCGAGGCATTCAACGCCACCACTATTATCGGAGTCGAGAGTAACGGCTTGACCCTCTACGCTGTGCGCGACTCGGCGAAGGGATCCGCAGCAAATTACTCGTTCGCCTATTCGGGCAAGCTTTGGAAGGCCTTGCCAGAGGCGGCAATGCCTGTGGTGGCCGAAGACCTGGTCTACAGCGGCAAGAAACAGGATGGGATCACCATCAACCCCACCACACGCGAGGTGACGACGTCGAGCGCGGGTGGCAACATCACGCGCACCGTGACAAACGAGTACCTCCAGTTGGCTTCTGGGTCGGAAAGCGCGATCGACGCGGGCACCCACACGGTAACCCTGGAACCAAAGCTTCGCTGCTGGCCGGACGGCAGCTTGGAGCCGCGCGAGTTCACCTACACCATCGCCCCTGCCGAGCTGACGGCAACGTATGCGGGTGAAACCATCGGTGTGGGGGAGAGTCCGGCTCTCGACGTGAACGTGGAGGGTTTCGTGAACGGCGAGACGGCCGACACGGCCGCAGGCTACGAGGAGCCCTCTTTGACGCCTCCTGCCAGCTACAAGATGGGGGAGAGCTACGAGTTAACTCCGACAGGAGGTGCCGCCAAAAACTATGCGTTCAGCTCCTACGTACCAGGCGTGCTTAAAGTCGAGAACAAAGCGGAAAGCCCGCGCACGCTCGACCCCGGCATTTACACAATTACGGCCAACCTTTCTCTTGCGGCAAACGACGCGAGTGCGGCTGGCTTCACCGTGCTTGCCGGGCTTGCGGGTGCGGACGGCGCGGCCTACATGACCAACCCCAACAACCCGCTTGGACGCGTTGACCGCGTTACAGCATCCGAAGGCCTGCCGACCATACCGGCCAGCATGAACGCACGCCTGAAGGTGGACGCCGATGGCACCTACACTTTGTTCCTGCCTGTTTCCAACCCGATCTTCACGTTGCAGAAGCTAGGGTCGAACGCTTGGCTGCCCGGTGCGACCACTACGACGGCTGCCGTGCCGGACGATGCGTTCTGGAAGGACCAGAACTACGGCGGCGCGTACGGCGACTTTGACACGCGCATCGACAGCGCAACCTTCGTGCTGCCCGATTTGGATACGGAAAGCTACACACTCGAAGGCTGCCAGTTCCATCCGACGCTTTTTGCCGGCCAGCCCCTGGCTGGTCCTTGGAACGTTCCCATGACGCTTTCAATCGACTTCGGCAGTGCCGTCGCATGCTCGGAAGTGGCCGCGCCCAAAGCAAAGACAGGGCTGGTTGCCAATGGCAGCGAGCAAACGGGTGTGCCTGCCGGTTCGGGCTACTACCTTACCGGCACGACGAAGGCGACCGATCCGGGCACCTATGCGGCAAGCGCAACGCCGCTTGCGGGCTTCGCATGGGCCGACGGTACCAACTCTTCCAAGCTGGTGGAGTGGAGCATTGCAGAGCCGGAAAAGAAGTACAAAGTCACGTTCGTTGACGACGACGGCAAGGTGCTCAAGGCGGCGACCGAGTACAAGCAGGGGACGAAGGCCGCCGACGTGGTCAAGCCGGGCAACCCCGCCAAGAAGGCGACCGCCCAGTACACCTACACGTTCAAGGGATGGAGCCCGGCGGTGGCCGACGTGAACGCCGACGCCACCTACAAGGCAAC
>JAFUCW010000080.1 GCA_017459485.1 Eggerthellaceae bacterium
CGAAAAGCTGCCGCGCATTCGCCGGCATTGCATCGAGAAGAAGCTGTTCGTCGAGGCAACGCCCGAGCAAGCGCTCATCCTGGCTGAAGCCGGCGTCGACGGCCTTCAGATTGACAAGGCGACGCCCTTCCAGCTTGAATCGCTCGTGCCTGCCGTGCGCGATATCGATCCGCATATCACCGTCATCGCAGCGGGCGGCATCAATCCCGGAAACGCGTTCGAATACGCCACCACGGGGGTTGACGGCATCGTGACCACGGCCCTGTTCACCGCAGCGCCGCTGGATATGTCGGTGCGCATGTACTCGCTCGACTAGCGTATCGGATGGGGCGAGCATCGAGCCAGGGCGGCCCTTTCTCGACGCCATTTTGTAGGTAAGCGCCGATTAATTCCACTGCAGGGCGCAGCCGCTTGCGCAGGCGGCTGAAATCGTTGGGATGGCTTACGGGCGTTCCGCCGAGCAGCTGTAGGCGGCGCCCTGCAGTGGAATTAATCGGCGCGTTAAGATTCGTACACGATAACTCCGAGGCGTGAGGGATCGCATGGCTGAAGCGATGCGATGTCATGCCGTAGCTGCTCTGTGGCCATAAGCTCTTTCAGGCGCTTGATCATGGTGCGCGTTTCGGGCGTTTTGCGCACTACGAGATCGACCCATTCAGATTGCAGGGGAACGAACTGCACCCCGTTGATGCCGTGCATTTCACGTTCGGTTCCTATTGCCACGTCGGCGACGCCGCTCGACACGCGGCGTGCCGCCGTGCTCCCAACGGCGTAGCGCGTGTCGTATCCTTCGATTGATTCCGCACGTGCTTCCATGGCGCGCAACTTCTCGTCGAGCAACACGCGCGATCCGCTGCCCTTCGAACGGTTTGCCAGGCGCACGCCTTCTCGCAAAAGCCCGCCCCACGTGCTGATGTTCTTCGGGTTTCCCGTTTGCACGATGAAGCCCTGCTGGCGACCGTACAAGCGAAACACCACGACAGACGCGCCCGGCGCTAGGTTGCGCACGTAAGGCACATTGCACGAATTCGAAGCTTGGTCGTATAGATGCACCACTGCAGCATCGGCGTCGTTTGCGTACAAGTGCACGAGCGCAGTGTAGCTGCCGCAGACCTTCCGCGCCGTCGGTGTGCCTGACGCGTTCAAGACGCCGGCAAGCATGTCAGCAGCGGTGTCGCCACCTGCAATGACGAAGGGAACGCCTGCAAGATCGCCGAATGATGCCGCTTTCGTCAGGCTTTCGTCGTCATCTGGCTCGTCTTTGGGGGCAGAGCTTATCGAAGGCACGTCGCCAGTCGCATGATGCGTTGAAGCCACGTAGGCCTCGACGTCATCGAGTGTGAATTTCAGCTTGCGGCCCACATGGTACGACGCAAGATTGCCCGACTTCGCAAGCTGGTACACCGTGTTTTTACCCAGGTTCAGGTATCGCGCCACGTCCTCTGCGTTCATGAAGTCATCTGAGCGCATATGATTCCTCTTATCCTCTTGTAGACCTCTTCTCCATTTAGTATATTTGGCAATAGAGATATTTTCAACTGCAAAGCCAGTTCGAAGCATCTCGACGGGTCCATGGTCGCTGCTGCTCTTCAGGTCCTTGAGTGTTTACTCCTCCCTTCCCTTTCCGAAGGTGCAGCGGCGACCGCGCCAGCCTTACCGTTGCTTGGCGGTATGCGCAAACGCGTGACGAAGGGTGATGAACGGCGACGTCAATTGTGAATGGCGCTCTATGCGCATGGGAGCGCTTTGATGCAGGGGGATACTGCATACCAGCAAAGGCACATGCCTTCTGGAAAAGAAAAGGCACCACCGATAGAAAGGAAGCTCTACCATGAAGATCAGCGCTCGCAACCAGATTAAAGGCACCGTCAAGTCCATTAAGGAAGGCGCCGTCAACGCCGTCGTCGTCATCTGCCGCGGCAACCACAACCCCATCAAGGCCGACATCACGATGGAGTCCGTGAAGGAGCTTGGCCTGGAAGAG
>JAFUCW010000081.1 GCA_017459485.1 Eggerthellaceae bacterium
ACGAGTCCGCGCCAGATGATGTCGTAGAAGCGCTGCTCGCGCCCGTAGTCGACCTTCCCCACCGTCTCGGCCAGCTTGCGCTCCACCGAAGGGGAAGCCATCAGCGGGTAGAACGTGGTCTGGCTGCAGCCGCTTTCCAGCACGAAGGCGACGTCGTCAATGAGCATGTCCTCGGTCTGCGCGGGGAAGTTGAAGATCATGTCCACGTTGAACGTGAATGGGTATCCCGCCACATGCTCGAGGCGCTTGAAGATCTCCGTCGAGCTGCCGTACTTTTCGTAACGGTCCATCGCCTTGAGCAGATCGTCGTTGGAGCTTTGCACCCCCACGCTCAAGCGGTGGATGCGCCCAGAGAGCGGCTCGAGCACTTCGGGAATAAGATGGTTGGGGTTGGTTTCGGTCGACACTTCCTCGATCGAGAACAGCTCCCGCGCAAAGTCGATGGTGCGGCACAGCTCGTCGATGTTGATGGTGGGCGTTCCGCCGCCGATGTAGAGCGTGTGGAAGTCGTAGCCCGCGGTGGAAAGCATGAGCATCTCTTGCCGCATGTTTTCGAAATACGGAATGGCACGTGCCTCGTCGTAGGGAAAGCGGTTGAAGCTGCAATAGGGACACAAGCGCTCGCAAAACGGCACATGCGCGTAGAGCATGTACTTGCGCCCCAGGTTGGCCACCGGCATGCGGCGCTCCGGCGCGGGCTGCAAGCGCAAGACGCCATCCCCGATACGCGACACTACGGTGGACAATGCCCTTTCGCTCAGCACAGGCGATCCCAGCTTTCTAGTTCCAAGACGAACGGCCCGCTGCCGCCTTGGCGCCAATGTCGGTGCGCAGCTGCTTGCCTTCGAAGTTGATCTTGTCGCATGCTTCGTAGGCCCGCTCGCGCGCCTCTTCGAACGTGGACCCCAGCGCAACCACGTTGAGCACGCGGCCGCCCGCGGTGACCAGCTCTCCGTCGGAATTGAGCGCCGTGCCCGCATGGAACACCGTCACGCCGTCGAGCGCTTCCGCCTCGTCGATCCCACAGATGACCTTGCCCGTCTCGTACGCGCCCGGGTAGCCTTCGCTTGCCAGCACCACGCACACGGCCCACGAAGGCGACCAGTCAAGCTGGATGGAGTCGGAGTCGCCCATTGCCGCCGCGTAGAGGACCTGGGCCAGGTCGGATTCCAAACGCGGGAGAATGACCTGCGTTTCCGGGTCGCCGAATCGGGCGTTGAACTCAAGCAGCTTGGGCCCTTGGGGCGTGAGCATGAAGCCGCCATAAAGCACGCCGCGATAGTCGTGCTCGAAGGGCGCACGTGCCGTGGCTGCTGCCGCTCGACTCATGATGTCGACCATGGCCGCATGCTCTTCGTCGGTGACGATGGGCACGGGCGAATACACGCCCATTCCCCCCGTGTTGGGACCCATGTCGCCGTTGAAGGCGCGCTTGTGATCCTGCGCGGTCGCCATGCAATGCGCCTGTCCGTTGGTCACGAATGCGAGCAGCGAGCATTCGGGGCCGGTCAAGCACTCCTCGACGACCACCGTGCTGCCCGCTTCGCCAAAGGCCCCACCGAAGCACTCTTCGATGGCGCGTTCGGCGTCTTCGAGTTCTTCGCAGACCATGACGCCCTTGCCAGCAGCCAGACCATCTGCCTTGATGACAATCGGAGCGCCCATGTTGCGCGCGAACGCGATGGCCCCCTGCTTGTCCGAAAAGCTTCCATACGAAGCAGTGGGGAGGTCGTTGTCTTCCATGAACCGCTTGCTGTAGGTCTTCGACCCTTCCAGGGCGGCACCCTGCGCATCCGGCCCGAACACGGCTATGCCTGCTTCGCGCAGCTCGTCGGCCACGCCAGCCCCCAGCGGGGCCTCGGGGCCGTTGACCCCCAGGTCGATTTCGCGGTCGCGCGCGAACCCGCACACCGCCTCTCCGTCGCACGGGTCCAGCCCAACGACGTTTTCGGCAACTGCTGCCGTGCCGCCGTTTCCCGGAACGGCGAAAAGCGCATCCACGCTCTCCGACTTCGCCAGCGCCCAGCATATGGCATGCTCGCGTCCACCACTACCCAATACAGCTACGTTCATCGAATACTCTCCTGTCTAAACAACTCTCAAGCACAGGGCGGCCCCTGGCATGTTCGCAGGGAATGTCTGAACGCTATCGGCAAGCCCTTCCGCCTGCTTAGCGTTACAAAAAACTCCCGGGCATCGGGCAGCTTCAGCACTGCCCGAAGGGACTGTCTGAACACTATTCCTGAATGTCGCGAAGCGACTATGCAAAAGCATGAAGCAGCGCAGCGCACGAGCGAAGCGAGCAGCGGAGCGACTGTCCCGCAGGGCGTTGCCGAAACTGCCCGATGCTGCGTGCGCTCGCGGGTCGGGAGTTGCGCTCATCGCGCGCTCCAGTTCCTGAAGATGGTCTGTTCGCGGTCGGGGCCGACGGCGATGATGCTCATAGGCACACCGACCGTCTGCTCAAGGTACTCAACATAGGCCTGCGCGTTGGCAGGCAGTTCGTCGAACGTGCGGCATTCGGAGATGTCGACGCCCTTCCAGCCGGGAAGCTCTTCGTAGATGGGCGTGACGTTTTTCGGATAGAGAACCGAATGCTGCATGGGGAAGTAGTCGTAGCGCTGCCCGTCCGCTTCGTACGCGACGCACACCTTGATGGTGTCGACGGCGGAAAGGACATCGAGCTTGGTGAGCGCAATGTCGGTCAGGCTGTTCACGTCGGCGGCATAGCGGGCAATGACCGCATCGAACCAGCCGCAGCGGCGCTTGCGCCCCGTGACCACGCCGAACTCGCCGCCTACCTGGCCAAGCAGCTCGCCCGTTTCGTCGAACAGCTCGGTAGGGAACGGGCCAGAGCCCACGCGGGTGATGTAGGCCTTCATGATGCCGAGCACCTTGTCGATCGCCTTCGGGCCCACGCCCGATCCGGTGGGAGCGCCGCCCGAACAGCAGCTGGAAGACGTGACGAACGGATAGGTGCCGTGGTCGATGTCGAGCAGCGTGCCTTGCGCACCCTCAAACAAGATGTTCTTCCCTTCGCGCAACGCGGTGTTGAGCAGTTGGGCCGTCTCCGCCATGTGCGGGCGGATCATATCGGCGTAGGGAAGGTACTCCTCCATGATCTGGTCGACCGTGAACGTGGGCAGGTGGTAGATCTTTTCCAGCAGCTGGTTCTTGTAGTCGAGCGCGGTTTCGAGCTTCTCGCGGAAGATCGCTTCGTCGAGCAGGTCCTGGATGCGAATGCCCGTTCGCCCGGCTTTGTCCTGGTAGGCAGGGCCGATGCCGTTTTTCGTCGTGCCTATCTCGTGCTTGCCCAAACGCGTCTCCTGCGCGCCGTCGAGCGCGATGTGATACGGCATGATAACGTGCGCGTCGCAGCTGATGACCAGCCTGTCGCAAGAAATCCCGTTTTCGCGCAGCATGTCGAGCTCTCCCGCAAGCACGCGCGGGTCGACCACCACGCCGTTTCCGATGACCGGAGTGCAATCTGGGTTCATGACGCCCGAAGGGGTCAGGCGCAACGCAAGGTTCTTGCCGTCTGCAATGACGGTGTGCCCGGCGTTGTTACCCCCCTGGAAACGCACCACGTAGTCGTAGTCGGAAGAGATAAGGTCGGTGATCTTGCCCTTGCCTTCGTCACCCCATTGGGTGCCCACAAGCACAGTTGATGGCATTGAGTGTCCTTTCACCTCGCATACTTCAGCTTGCGAATCCCACTTCGCAAACGATGCTGATTATAGTATAGATAGCCTAACGGAGGGCGTGCTGCCAAGCTAAACCACACCCGCATAACGCGAGTCGTCGAAGTAGTCGCCGAACGTAGTGGACTCAGGCGCCCACGAAAGCGTGATGTCGCGCGTGGGGCCATTGCGGTGCTTCGCGACGATCAGCTTGGCCGTGCCGAATGCGGGACGGCCGTCCTCTTCGGCCTCCATCTCGTTCATGGACCGGTCGATGAACATGACGATGTCGGCGTCCTGCTCGATGGACCCCGACTCGCGCAAGTCTGACAGCATGGGCGTCTTGTTGCGCCCCGCGCGGCTCTCAACCGAGCGGTTCAGCTGGGACAACGCGAGCACCGGCATGTCCATCTCCTTCGCAAGCACCTTCAAGCCACGGGAGATTTCGCCGACCTCCACGGCGCGGCTGTCCTGGCGGCGCACGCTCGGCGCATTCATAAGCTGCAGGTAGTCGACCACGATAAGCCCGCGCTCCTTGTCGCGCAGCTCGCGGCGCGACTTCGCGCGTGCCTCGAGGATGGAAAGCGACGGCGTGTCGTCCAGGTACAGTTCCAAGTTGGAAAGGCGCCCCGTCGCGTCAGCGAGCGCCTGCCAGTCCTGCCCCGCCAGGAATCCGCCACGCACCTTCTCCAGGCTGATCTTCGCCTCGGAGCACATGATGCGCTGCACCAGCTGAGAGGCGCTCATCTCCAAGCTGAAGAACGTCGTGGGAACCCCCAGCTTCGCGGCGTTGACCGCCAAGTTGAGCGCAAACGAGGTCTTCCCCACGCCGGGGCGAGCCGCCAGGATGATCAGGTCGCCGCCGCGCCATCCATGGAACAGGGCGTCGACGTCCTTGAACCCGGTGGGCACACCGGTCAGGTGCGACTGCTGGTCTGCCATCGCCGAAATTTCCGTGTATGCCTGCTCGAGAAGCGAGTCGACCCGCGTAAACGAAGAGGAAACGCGCTTCTCGGTCACCTTGAACAGGTTTTTCTCGGCCTCTTCGACCACTTCGTCAAGGTTGTCAGGCGCATCGTAGGCCAAGGCGGTTATCTCTGCGGACGCGAAGATGAGGTCGCGCAGCACCGACGTGCGCTTGACGATGTCCGCATGCGAAAGCCAGTTGGTGAGCGCAAACGTGTTGTCGGCAAGTTCCACCAGGTAGGCTTTCCCGCCTGCCGCCTCCAGCTGCCCGGTGGCGCGCAGGTTCTCCGCAAGCGAAATCTGGTCGATGGGAAGGTTGCGCGTGTGCAGGTTCAGCACGCTTTCGAAGATCAGCTTGTGGGCAGGACGGAAGAAGTTCTCCGGGACGAGCCGGGTGGCTATTTCGTCGACCGCATCCTGGCTGAGCATGCAAGCGGCAAGAACCGACTTCTCTGCTTCGATGTTCTGGGGAATCTGCTTGTTGCCCTGGGGTGTCGTCGTGCCGTCTTCATATGGTGCCATGTGCAAAACCTTTTCGTCGTGCCGACGCGCCGCAAATGCTGCAAGGGCGCGTCGGGGAAACTCTTCGTCTTCCCACTTATCCTATCTTATAAAAACCGCTGGTCATGTGCAGTTTTTATGGGCCAATCCAACGCATGGATGTTATCCACAGCAAAAAGAAAACCCCTTCCGCACTTCACCAGTGCAAAGAAGGGGTTTTCAACATTTTCCACTGCGAATCAAGTGGAAAACTTTTTTTATTCGGCGTCGTCGGCAGGCTCATCTTCGGCGTCGGCAGCCTCTTCGGCAGCTTCGCCCTCAGCTTCAACGGCTTCGCCTTCGTCTTCGGCAGCTTCTTCGCCCTCTTCCGCTTCGGCAGCAGCTTCGGCAGCGGCGGCTTCGGCGGCAGCAGCTTCGGCGGCGGCAGCAGCCTCGAGCGCGGCGGCCTCTTCAGCAGCAGCGGCTTCGGCGGCGGCTGTAGCAGCAGCGATAGCCTCGGGGTCGCCAACGATCAGGTGGATGTCGCTTTTGACGTCGCGGTGCAGCGAGACAACGGCTTCGTGCTCGCCCGCCGTCTTGATGGCGGCCTTAAGGTCGATAAGCTTCTTGTCCACTTCGATGCCGTGCTGCTCGAGCAGCGCATCGGCGATCATCTGCGTGGTCACGGAGCCAAACAACTGGCCCTCTTCGCCCACGCGCGCCTCGACCTGGACAGACAGTCCGTCCATCTTGGCCTTGAGCTCGTTGGCTGCCGCCATGCGCTCTTCTTCGCGCTTGACAATGTTGTGGCGGCGCAGCTCGAGCTGCTTCAAATTGCCCTTCGTGGCAAGGACGGCAAGGTTGTTGGGGAGCAGGTAGTTGTTCGCGTAACCGCTGGCGACCTCGACGATGTCGCCTTCGATGCCCGTACCCTTTAGCTCCTGGAGCAATATCACTCTCATAGTTTATCCCCCTGCCTTAGTCGCGACGCCTGCGCTCGCCGCGGCCGCTCACGGCAGGCACGGCAAAGGGCATGAGTGCCATCTGGCGCGCACGCTTCACGGCATTGGCGATGTCGCGCTGATGCTGGGTGCAGCAACCCGTCACGCGGCGCGGCTTGATCTTGCCACGGTCGGTAACGAACTTGCGCAGCATCTGCGTATCCTTGTAGTCGATATAGTCCGCGTCTTCCTCGCAGAACTGGCAATACTTCATACGCGGCTGTTTTACGTAGTCGGCCATAATCCAACCTTTCTCAGGTTCCCTAGAAGGGAATGTCCTCGTCGTAGACCGAAGCATTGACTTCGGGAGCAGGGGACGCGGCCGGAGCGGAATAGCTCGACTGATGCGAGGATGCCGAAGGCCCGTCATTGCGACTGGTCATGAACTCTAGTTCGTCGATGATAACCTCGATCTTGGAGCGTTTTTGCCCATCGCGTTCCCATTGGCTCCAACGGAGCTTGCCCTCTATGGCTACCTTGCTTCCCTTGGACAAGAACTTCGCCACGCTTTCGGCGCGCGTGCCAAACATGGTGCAGTCGACGAAGTTCGGATAGTCTTCCCATTCGCCCGTCTGCTGGTTCTTCCTACGGTCGTTCACCGCCACGCCGAAGCCAAGCACGGGAAGTCCGCTGGCCGTCTGGCGCAGTTCGGGATCGCGGGTCAAGTTGCCACTGATAATAACTCGATTGATGCTCATGGTCTCTCCTTAGCTTTTGCACCGCCGGGATCCCCCGTCGGCATGAAGGTAATCGCTAGTCGCGGTCTTGGCGACAAACGATTATATGACGCTTGACGGCGTCGGTGATGCGCAAAACGCGATCCAGCTCGGCAATATGGGACGGATCGGCATGGAAATCGACCAGTATGTAGTCGCCTTCGGCCAGCCCATCGACTTCGTATGCCAGCTTGCGCTTGCCCCACTCTTCGACGTTGTCCACCACGCCGTCTGCGGCGGCAAGGGTGGATTCGATGCGGGTGGAAACAGCTGCGCGCTCTTCTTCGTCGGCAGTCGGTGCCACGAAGTACAGCAATTCGTAGGCCTTCATCAGCTCACCTCCTCTGGACTCATGCGGCTCCGGGGCTGAAAGGCATATAACCCGGAGCAGGAAATAGCTTGGGTATAGTAGCAGACCCGCACCTGCATCGCAAGAAAAGCTGCGCCTACGCTCCACGTTTGCATCACATTGCCGTCTGGAGAAAAACCCTAGGCCACCATTGTCCCGAAACGCGCCCCAAGGTGCACACCGCATCCGTCACGGAAGCGTACCCGTATTCGTCATCGAAAACACCCTTGCGCAGGCATCGTCCATAGATGCAGGCTGTACCATCAGGCGCTTCTTCCACTCATTCGAGAAAAGGGGCAGATCCTTGACAAAGACACAGCCAACAGAAGTGCAACGTATAAAGGCACGCTGAATGAAAGCGCAATGTCCGGCACGAAAAGCATGGACACATGCGTGGTACAGCCGTGCCCGTCCTGCGCGGGAAGAAACCCTTAGAACCTTGCTAATCGGAGAATTCGTCGGAGGGCTCGTCCGCCTCGTCGTCCTGGGAAGAGGCCACTTCGTCGTCCGCCTGCGCGTCGTCGGTCTCTTCTTCGGCACTTTCGGAGCCAACGTCGTCTTCGTCTTCACCTTCGACATAGAGCGCAAACTCCATGAAATTGGGAGCAGTACCAATGTAGAGGGGGCGTTCGTCCATCTTCACTTTGAAGTTGTCGCCTTCGCCTTCCGTGGTGTAGAGGCAGCCGATGGCGTGCCCTTCCATGGCCCCAGGCACACCGCCCTCCGCTATGATGGCGTCAAGCTCACCTGTGTTCGTCTCCACGTAACCGTCGTAGCAAAACGCATACGCGGCCGCGCCGCGCACGTTTTGCACCGTATGCTGCGCTGCGGCAAAGCACTGTTCCGCGTCGTCGCCCGGATGGGTTTCGATGACCAGCTTGTCGCCGATTGCCAAAGCGGTAAACGGCACCAGCTCTTCGCCCGACTCCATTTTCTCGCGTCCCACATCAAGCGCTTGGAGCAGAACCGCCTCCAATATCCCTTCGAATTCGGGAACGTTGGTAGGCATTTCGTCTATCGTGCGGTCAGCCATGGGACGACACCTCTTTCTAAGGACTCTTCAAGCAGATGCGCTCGTACACCCGCTCGACGGCGATCTCAAGCAATCTTGCGCGTTTCACCAGGAAATCGGTTGGATTCAACGGCGCGCGAGGCAAGTATACCGCTTGCATCGCAAGACGTAAGAGCAAAT
>JAFUCW010000082.1 GCA_017459485.1 Eggerthellaceae bacterium
ATACCAGCAACCCCCATGATGCCGAAATATGAAATCAGGTAAATGACAATAACGATTTGCGGCTGATCGGCGAGCGTAAGGAAGAAGGCTCCCGCATCGATGGTGATAATGCCAACGAACAGAAGCGAATAGCCGCCCACCATGTGACGTGCCATGGTGAAGTAGTAAATAATCTTTTGCAAGCCGTAGACAACAAGCATCAAACCCAATATGGAGGCAACGAGTATTTCGCCACTTCTAGAAGATGTGAACAAGATCAGGGCGCAGAGCAGCATAAGCACGCCCAGTATGGCATGTCCGACGCGCTGAACCCTACCCATCCCTGTCACCTTCTTGCTGACCTTTGGTGCTTTCGAATGCGTCCTGTTCTTTCCCAAGCGCCGCGTCATCAAAACCGGAAGAGCGCCCTGCCAGTGGATTACCCGATGCATGCACTCTGTCCACCACCATAGCCTTTTGGGCCATTGCCGCCTGGAAGAAAAAGTCCAAGTACGTACCGCTTTTTTCACCTTTAGGTGCCTGTTCGTATTCATCGCGGTAGGCAGCTAAATCGAAGTCGGGTATGCTGTGCCCCGAAAGCCGCTGGCCCAGGGCGCACCAGTCTGCGCATGCGCCATCTTCGTGCTGACGCGCCTCAAGTATGCGCATGATGTCTTCCTTTAAGCTACGTACCGCTTCGGTGTCATAGGTGTCTGTGCTAAAGCTGTCATGTTCGCCGTGGAGGAACTTGAGCGCATAAACCATTTGCGTAAAAGCGCTGAAGAAGTCCGACGGATTATCTTTCAGGATTTCTTCGTAGTTGCCCCAGGCGGGTACATAGCGGTAGCGGGCAAAGCTTAAGTCGGGCAGATGCCCCGCGCGCCCGTGGCCCAGGTTCATGACGGCATCTTCGTCAACCTGGAAGACCGAATTGGTGTACAAGCCTTTTTCGTAGTCGTCGTCGGCTGTTGGGTTGTGTCTGAACTTCACTGGTCGTTCTACAAGAGCACCCGTTTCGTCGGGCACCAGTTCCACGAAAAAGCGGTTCGTGTTGTTTATAACCAGCGAAGGGGTTCCCGCAAAATAGCGATGTGCCCAAGTGTCGGCAAGGACATGCATGGCAATGCCGGCGGCTTGTACGCTTTTACCCTTTGCTAGCCTTACCGTGTCTGCAAGAAGACTTCCATTGGGCCCGCAAATCATGCGGAACTTATTGCGGTAGCGCTTGCCACCCTTGCCTGGGTCGGCATAGAGGTCGTGAGGCAGAAAGTGGAACGATGCCCAGATACGCGTAACATCGCGAATGCCAAAGGGGTCGTTTTTAGCCTTCGCCATTTCAGAGGTGAGCTGTGTGGTAGCTGCCGTTTGCGGGCCGCCTACATCTTTTAGGAAGGTGCGAGAGCAACGGTCGACCAATTGGGCGCTATAGCCAATGGCCAGGCATTCTTCGTGCGAATATCCTGCCAGGTAGGCGGCGCAATAGGTGCCAAAGTAGTGGAAACTTTTCTGCATACCGGCCGCCTATTCCGTCCCTATTGTTTCTGCGGTTGCCGTCGCGGTTGCGGCTGCTTCGCGTCCGGTTGCCCGCGTAAGGCGCTTGAGGCGCACCGAATTAACGATGAGCATAACCAATATAACGGCCGACGTGCCTTCAATAGTAAGCGTGACCAGGCTTTCAAAAAAGCCGGCGTCTATGGCAACCAAGGCCTGTGCAGCCGTTATGACGGATAGAGTGCTTAAAATCGCCATGATGCCCGCAATAAGCAAGTAAGCGTAGCCCTTGCGCCGCCCGAAGCCTTCCGCGCGCGCGGAAAGATAAACGAAAAGACGCGAGCCCAGGTCGAAGGTGGCGATAATGCCGAGGGCAATATAGATGATGTACAGAGGTACATCTTCCTGGTCCATATGGAAAAACTGACGTTGCGATTCGGCGTCCTGTAAAAAAATGAGCAGGAGGAATTTCAACAGTGTCCAGGCGCCAAACACGAGGATTCCCGTACCTATAACAACCAGGGAGTCCTGGAGGCGACGTTTCATGGCTTCTTGTGTCGGTTGCGCTATTTCCATGCTTTTGGGTGCTTTCACCTATCCCGGCGTGTAGCCACAACATGAACTGCTACATAAAGGTATTGTACTCCTTGTGTCAAAACGCTGCAGCAGCTGTTTCCCGGAGTTTTAAGGAGGCTAGGAAAGCGAATGAAGGCGGCAGTAGCGTCACTCGTGAAGAACGTGTAAATGCCCTTTTCGCGCGCATAAACGTAGTACAATAACGTGGTTTTATTTGTTGGAAAAAGGAAGCACAATGACAGACTTTGTGAACCAGAATTGCATGCACGACCACACCTGCGGACAACTGCGCGCTGCCGACTGCGACACGCAGGTAACGCTGACCGGTTGGGTGTGGCACAACCGCGACCACGGGGGCTTGATTTTTATCGACCTGCGCGACCGCGACGGCTATACCCAGATTGTGGTGGACCCCGACTGCGTAACTCCAGAAGAGTTCGCGACTGCCGAACATTTGGGGCGTGAATACGTGCTGCAGGTAAGCGGCAAGGTGCGCATGCGTGGGGAAGACGCGGTGAACCCCAATATGGCTACGGGCGAGATTGAAGTGCTTGCCAGCAGTCTGTCTGTACTGAATACCTCTGTCACGCCGCCTTTCAGCATCGAAGACGGCATCGAAACTGACGAAACTACGCGTATGAAGTGGCGTTATATGGATTTGCGTCGCCCTGAAATGTATGCGAACTTGAAGCTGCGCCACGACGTGGCTCAGGCCATGCGCAAGGCACTCAATGAACGCGGCTTCTTGGAGATTGAAACGCCCATTTTGGCGAACTCGACCCCTGAGGGTGCGCGCGACTACATCGTGCCCAGCCGTCCAAACCCTGGTAAGTTTTACGCGCTGCCGCAGAGCCCGCAGCAATTCAAGCAGATGCTTATGTGTGGCGGGGTGGAGCGCTACTATCAGATTGCACGCTGTTTCCGCGACGAAGACTTGCGTGCGGACCGCCAGCCCGAATTCACCCAGCTCGACGTGGAAATGAGCTTTGTCCGCGACGAAGAAGTCATGGAAGTCATGGAAGGCGTGATGGCTGAAGTGCTGGCTGCCGTAGGGGTGGAACATGAATTCCCCCTGCAGCGCATGCAGTGGAAGGAAGCCATGGATCGCTTCGGTTGCGACCGCCCCGACGTGCGTTTCGGCATGGAGCTTGTCGATATTACCGAAGAAGTTAAGAACTGCGACTTCAAGGTGTTCACTGGTCCGGCCAACAGCGGTGGTGTGGTGAAGTGCATTTGCGCGAAGGGCGCGGGCGATTGGAGCCGCGGCGACATTGAAAAACTAGCTGAAGTGGCAGCCGAAAACGGCGCGAAGGGTATGGCTTGGATTGCCTATACCAGCACTGGCGAAGAAAAGAGCCCCATCATTAAGTTCTTGGGTGACGACGTACATGCAGCCATTAAAGCTAAGGCGGGTGCCGAAGCGGGCGACTTGCTGCTCTTTGCGGCCGACACCTACCCGGTGGCAAGTGCCGTGTTGGCAGCACTTCGCCTCCGTATGGCGGAGCTTCTAGAAATTCCGCGCGAAGGGCATGCGCTTTTGTGGGTCGTGAATTTCCCGATGTTTGCCTATGACGAACAAGAACAGAAGTATTCTGCCGAACATCACCCCTTCACGATGATTCACGAAGAGGACATCGACAAGATTGAAGACGCGCCGCTTGAGTGTGGCAGCTATTCGTATGACTTGGTCATGGACGGCTTTGAAGCCGGTGGCGGCACCATTCGTATTCATACCGCTGAACTGCAGCGTCGGGTGCTGCGTCGCCTGGGCCTGGCCGATGAAGAGATTGATACGAAGTTCGGCCATCTCTTGCGTGCGCTTGAACTGGGCGCGCCGCCCCATGGTGGCATTGCGCTCGGTCTTGACCGCGTAGTCATGTTGCTGGCGGGCAAGGACAGCATCCGCGACGTTATCGCCTTCCCCAAGACGAGCAGCGCAGCCGACCCCATGACGGGCGCCCCGAATGAAGTAAGCCCCCGTCAGTTGAAGGAAGTCTCGCTGAAAACGCTCTAGTTTGAACCAACTTTCGGAAAGGATAGAACTATGGATACCATGCAAACCATCAAAGATATTCTGCACGAAAACTTAAATATCGATCCTGACACGGTAACCGAAGAGGCTACCTTTGAGTCTCTCAACATTGATTCGCTTGACATGGTTGAACTCATTTGCGAATTGGAAGACCGTGCGGGTATTGACTTGGGTGAACCTGAAGGTTTGGAAAACCTGGGCGACCTGGTCGAATACATCGACAATTTGTAAGCTGCTTTTAGTTTGGAGCCGCGCGTATGTCGTGCGGCTTTCTTTTTGGACTTTCTATGGGGAGCAAGAAACCTTCGGCCAAAGCCAAACAGCTCGAAGAATTCCGTTCGCAACTAGGCGGGATGGACGATATTTTTGCGCGTGAAGAACGCCGTAGCGAAGCCGATGCCGCAAAGCGCGATGCGGCCCAGCTCCAGAAGTCGTGCCTATCTAAAAACCGCTACGCCAGCTATGCCGAGGCTCAGGATGCCCAGGCCGCTTGTGCCGAGCATGGCACCACGGGGCTGCATATCTATAAGTGCCCCCATTGCCATGGCTGGCATTTAACTTCGCATCCGTGGGATAAGGATTAGGGCAAGGGGGCTTGAAATGATCGACGCGAACCAGACGATGCCTACGGCTATGACCCTGGCCGATGTCGTTACAGACGAAAACACGCTGTTCCTGGACAGCTATGTTAAGGGGGCCGCGGATTTCATCAGAACGTGCGCGACGCCCATGACTATTGCAATCCAGGGCGATTGGGGCACGGGCAAAAGCTCACTTATCAACCTAATCGAGCGCGAGCTGCGGGAAGTAGACGACCCCGAAGGGGATAACCCGCAGGCAAGGGCGTACTGCAAAGACATCATCGGCGCTGCAATCGTCGATGTGTGGACGCAATCTGTTGCGAATCCTAAAGCCAGCCTGCTTGAGGACCTGCTAACCGAGATGATAACGAACTTCTGGGGGGTTGGCCGCAGGGCGGTGGCAGACATGTCCGCATTGGCCTCTGCTGCGACGCAAATCGTGAAAACGATGTCCAGCGACAAAAAGGACAGGTCCGAAGACGATTCCCTTATCGGATCGCTGCTCGGCTCGCTTTTCGGGGACGAGGAGAAAACGAAAGACGATTTGGCGGGCAATTACGTAACCAAAGAGGATGTGGAAGCCTTCCATGCCGAACTTAGTGAAGTGCTGCAGCAGGCCGTGCAGAAAAACGGTAAGTCGGACGATGCCCGGTTCGTTGTGTTTGTCGACGGCCTGGACCAGATTGACTCTCAGGCCAGCCTGAACCTGATGGAGCAGATAAAGACCTACATCGACTGCCCCCGTTTGGTGTTCGTGCTTGCGGTTGACGAGAAGACGGTGTTTGACGGAGTCCGCAAACGGCTAGGTGACAGGGTCGACGAAGCCTACAAGAAGATGTTCTTCAGCAAGTTGGTCCAGGTACCGCTTCGCATTCCGACAAGCACGTATAACCTGGAGTACTACATCAAGGAGCTTCTCGAGGACGAAGAGGACCTCTCGGGCGAGTTTGTGAAGGTGGTCGACACGCTGCTGGACAGCCCAACGCCAGTTGGTATAAAGCGCCACATCAACACGACGATTCTGTGTCGACACATCTTCGAGGGTCAGGAAGGCATCGGCAACGACGAGCTCCTTATGCTGTTCGCCGCCGTCATCCTGGCGGTTGAGAGCAGCCAGGGTTTCAGCGCGGTTGCCTCCTGCGCCCAGGGCGACGAAGAGCATTTCGGCGAAAACCTGAAGGCTAAGCTGGACTCCCTGAAGCTCGACGACGGGGTCAACTGGGCTATGCTGCCCAACTTATGGCGCGGCGAGGATGGCGTAAGTGAAAACGCCGAGAAGCGGCGCATATTCATGTCTTGGGTCCGCAAGCTGAAGTAGCCCCGGCCGAATATCGTCTGCGCCCCTGCGCGTTTGCCAGGGACGGATTCGCCTTGCCCGTCTATCCGCCGTTTAGCGATAGTGGCGGCAGAACCGGTCGTGCTTTTATTCACTTGCTTGTCCCTAGTGGGGGTCTCCGTAATGGGGCGAGCAGATGGGGTTGTGGTCGTCGCATATCCAGTTTCCTCCCGAGATGGCCTCGAGTTCCGCATCGCTCAGCTCATAGCCTTCCGCTTTGGCAAGCTCTAGGAGCTCTTCGGGCGTCTTGCATGCTCTGACCTTTTCCTGCAGTTCGGGAGCAAGGTTCTTGATGTCCATCTCCACTTCCTTTCTTTGTCGTTCGACCCATGGGTCGTCTGATTCATTGTACGCCTTAAGCTGCTACCTTGTCTTGTGGTGGTTTGCAGCGTTTGCGTGCAAGTGCGAAGCTAGCCATGAGGCATACAACACCAGCTACGGCGCCAATCCCTGCAGTGACAATCATCAACTGCGCGTTGTCGGAGGTCTTAGCGAGTTCGGATGGTGTAGTGGAAGACGTCGTGCGTGCCAAAGGCGCGCGTTCTTCGGGTACTGGTGTTGGAGCAGGTTCGGGCGCGTCGTAGTTGGTGGCGCGGAAGTACATCACGTCGGGCTCGGTGGAATTGTTACCCATCGCGTAGAGGTAGTCATCTGCATACACTGCAAGCGGGTCGAAGGTGCGGTGATACGACGACGTCCGCGCATAGGACGTGGCCGTGTTAGCCGAGTCGAGGATAATGTGCGTATCTTCACCAAGCGTGTCGGAGCCCACTATCGCCACGCCGTCGGGTAGCCCTGCCAGCGCAAAGTGTGCGCCGATGTCCTGACCCACCACTTCGCCATAGAGCGGATTAGCGCTCTCGAGTGCCGAGGTGATGTTTTCGGTGGTCATCTCGTTCGCTGCGGCATCGTATGTGAAGCGCAGCAAGTGCTTCTTGGTACCAGCGGAATTACCGTAATCGTCGTAGAGTTCCTCCACGCCGAAGTAATAGATCTTGCTCCCGCTCGCAGCAACCTTCGAGCCAATGGACTCGAGGAGGCAGGGCATCGAGCCGCCCACCTTTTCGATCTCGCCTGTTTCGGTATTGAGCTTGAAGAAGCAGTTGGTCACCGCGTTTTGGACGCTCAAACCGTCGGCGCCCTCATTCCCGGACCCCTCGCCCGAGTTATCTTCCACAGAGTACAATTGCCCATCGAGTGCAGCGAGCTTCGATGTTTCCCCGGCCTCTTCCTCTGTGGGTTCCAGCAGATGGCCTCCTACGAAGAACAGTTGCCCGTCGAGCACAACGATGCTCGACGATTCGGGGCGCTCTTGCAAACCTCCACCCACGAATCGGCCGCAGAGTCGTATCGCCACAGGCTCGTCGAAAGACCGGGGGATCCGCCGTACAGGTAGAGGCTGCCGTCGAGCGCCGCAAGCGTGCCCGCTTCGATCTGCTGACCGCGGTAGCTTTCCGGGATGTCCGCGCAGCGCGACCAGGAATCGCTCGCGATGTCGTAGCGCCACATAGTCTGCGTGTTGAGGTACTGCATCTTTGCCGTGATGGCGTAAATCGACCCGTCGCAGGCAGCCATCGAGTCGAAGAAGCGGTCGTTGCTGTCGGCCTTGTAGGCATCAAGGTGTACCGGCACCGAAAGCGTGCGCTCGTAGAGCGGGCGGCCGGCGGCCGATTCGGACCGGTAGGAGAAGAGCGCCAGCACCGCCGACCGCAACGTCGTCCACGTAGACCTTCGTCGTGTCGGAAAGCTTACCCGATCCATCGTCCGCACCGAGCCCCATCTTCACGACCACGTACTCTTGACCGTCGTGTTCCCAGCCGTAAGCGCCGGTTACCACGCCCGGGTCGGGATAGTGCGGCATGCCGGCTTCGGTCTGCTCGCCAACCGTGCCGCCAGCGGCGTAAATCTCGTGCGCCTCGTTGGCGGCTTCGATGTAGGCGTCGATGTTATAGCTGAGGTTGGACCATTGACACCAGTAGATGCTGTTGGCAGCCGCTGCGGGCCAGCCTTTCTTGAGCGCGCTGGCGTAGGCGCTATCGACCTCCACCGCCTTGCCATCGGCGTCGATGCAGGTGAGCGCAACGATGCTACCCGCAGGCTTGAACGCGTCGCTCATCGCCAGTTCGGCCGCGATCCACTTGGCATCCGCAGCCGACGTCACCGGAATCGCCATGTAGAAGTAGCCGTTGATAGCCGAAAAGCCGCGATCGATCGAGAGTTCTTCCTTGGAAAGACTCGAAAGTTCGAGCGCCGTCGAGTTGGTGTCGTCGAAGCCCGCCTCGTCGCTTACGGCACCGATCTGGCGCGCATCGGCGTTGAATACGGGGTTTTCGCTGTAGAAGAGCACCTTGGGTTGCGCGCCATCGAAGCGCTCCATGCCGCCCACAGAAACCATATCTTTAGCGGCTGTTGCCTCGGGGTAAAAGCTTGTGAAGAGCGTATTGCTGTGGATCTGGCCGTTCCTTTCGAGCGTCACCGCCTCCGGCATTGTGGAGATGACGTTCGTCCCCGGCGAAAACACGTCGGTGGAAGCCTGGCCCCAGCAGGTGAAGTCGGAACGCTTGCCGTTAGCCATCGCGCAGTCCACTGTAACGGCATAGGGGCTGTTGTTGACCATGCCGCCCACTTCAATCGTTTCGTCGAGGTCGACGTTGCGGTTGCCCGAGGCAATTACCGTGTTGACGCCCAGCTTGCCAAGTTCTTCGATCATCGCCGTGTAGGCGAAGGCCGGCTGCAGGGTGCCCCACGAGCAGTTGACAACCTTGAGGTTGGTTTCCTTGGCGACGTCGATAAGGAACTGGAATCCGCTGAGCACGCCGTCTTCGGTCTGTTCGCTGCCATTGCCGCCGAAGATGCGCACTGCGAAGATCTTCGCGCCGTTGGCGATGCCCGAAGTGCCGAAGCCATTCCATTGGGCCGCCACTATGCCGGCGACGTGCGTGCCATGTGCGAGGGATGCCGTCGTGCAGGTGCGCGGCATGTCGTCGCCGCTCGCGTTGACGCCGTATTTGCCGCAGTTGTACTTGGCCTGCTGCTCGGGAGTGAACTCGTAGAGCACGCCCTTAAGGTCGGGGTGCGTGTCGTCAAGCCCCGTATCCATGATGCATACGGTACCCGAAGCATTGGCCGGCGCGTTCGCATCGGTGCGCCCCTCGACCCAGCCGGGGACGTTGAGGCTGTAGCCCGTCCCGGGCGAAAGTGGCGTGGCGGCGGTGGAAAGCGAGTCGTCCGCATACCACAGGTAGGGCGTAAGGTCTGCGGGATTTTCTGCCGCGGCGACCGCCTGCGCGCCGCGGTCCGCCGGGCTGGTGATAGTGTAGGCGCTGCTCTGCTGGGTGTCGGCGCCCTCGAGGTTGGAAACGTTCACGGTATAGTTGGGTTCGGCGGCCACGACGCGCGGGTCGGCGTAGAGGTCGCGCAAGATCTGCTCGGTGGTACGCGACGGGTCGCGCACGACCTCGATGCGAAAGGTCTTGTCGTCCGCGACAGTGACACGGTCGCCGATTTCGTCGGCCGCGGCGTAGTCGCTAGCAGCGACGGCAGCAACGGCCTGCTCGAGAGCGTCAGACCCCACGGTGGCCAACTGCTCGCTCATCTCGAGCTCGTCCGTCGAACCGCGCACGACCGCGATGGCCTCGCCTTCTGCGTAGTCGCCTGCGGCAAGCAGGCGCTCGATGGGCACGCGATTCGCAAGATTTGGTGTTTTCACGATGCCTTGTGCAAGCGTTGCAGTTGGGGCAAGCTGAAGCGCCAACAGCAGCGAAAACAGAATGGACAGGATCCCTTTTGTTTTGCAAACCATTTTGCTCCTCCAAAGAAGTTATTGCGCCAAGAGCAAAGCCTTATTGCATTGTTAGTATAGCATCCTGAACACACGACCCCGACTGGCGCATGTCACCTAACAGAGAAGGATTTGGCTGTAATACGCCGTTCGATTGCAAGGATGCGCGCCGTGGATTTCAAGGGCGTGCATAATGCTTGCAGGATGCTTGCTTCGAAGGGGACTAAGGCACATAAATCCCTGCTAATTGCCGATTTTTTCCTTTACAGAAGGGTATCTCATGCTTCATACTTAATGTGGGTACCCCTGCGGGCCCATTTCGTTGTGCATGCGTAACGTATAAGGTACTTAAGGTTTTAGTTTTGGAAAGCAAACTGGATATACACATACGGCAAATATAAGCTTGATTAATTGAAACTTATAGTTTTGTTGAAGGGAAAACTTGTGATAGGAAGCAAAATGGGGGCAAAAAGAGTTTTGAACGCAAGGCTTCTGACGGCGCTACTTATAGCCGCATTGATGGCTGTGGCAGGTGTGAGTGCCTGGAGTGCGCACGAAACGCTGGCGTATGCCAAGGACATTGGCAAGAAGAACGAGCAGGCGTGCAAGGAGTGCGAGGCGGTACGAGCAGGTACGGCACCAGCGGGTTATACGGACGTACTGGGCAATAAAGCCGTCTACCGTGGCGGTACTGCCAGATCGGGGCTTCAAAACGGAACGTCGCTCGACGATGATTCGGACACCTTCGCTAGCCCGCTTCCTTATGGTGACACTTACATTGACGTTACAAGGATCAGGTGGACCGCGACTTCTACCTACATCATCGACATCCCCGAAGGTTCTCCCTTCCATTGGGTGGCGACGTCGTCCGCGGGCGCATCGCTGAGGGATGCCAATGGCAGGGTGCCTGAGACCGACCCGATGGGGCAAAAAAAAGGTATCAGCAAGTGGGTCGGCCAGGAAGGACGGAATACGGCTATTGCCTATGTCGGCCCGCTCAAGGGTTTCCATGACAACTTTACAGATGCTGCCAGCGAAACAGGCAATACGAATGAGATTAAGGCCAGTGACTATAATGTTCCCTATCTATATAAGATTGTCTACCCGGAGGCTGTCACTCTGCCCTCGGGTGTGCGAGGAAACCTCGTTATCATCGTCGACCATGTCGACATCGAGACGACATTTACTGTGGACGAGGATCATCCTCGGATATTGAAAGCTGAGGATGGCTCTTCCTACACTTATACAGAAGCGATAGTCGCTGTCCAGAACGGTAACAGCATGGCTGCCTCCACGGCAATCATCGATGGCGAGGGCAACTACATCACACAGGACCTCGGTGTTGCGAAGACCGCGGATGAGGTGCGCGCCCAGCTTGCGGGCAAGGTTAGCCAGCCCAATATAGACGCTTCCTCCCAGGACAAGATGCCGCGTGGCGCTACAGGCGTGCATGTGGACATCGAGGTCCAGGTGACGGATGTCGACGGCAAAGAAGTCGAGGGCACGATCTCCTACTCGGCCTACGACCTTGACCTTATGAGCTATCAAAACGTGTGGGGCCGCAAGTCGACAGGCGATGACCGCCTTGAGTTTGCGGAAGGTCTGGAGATTGTTTCCGGGTCCCAGTCCTATGCGCTTGTCCCTGAGTATAACCATGCAAGCGGAACTACCCTCAACACCGGGTGGGTTCCCGTTGGTCCGTATGATGCTGCCTTGAGCTCTCCCTTGAACATTACCGGTGGGGGCGGCCCTCATGCGGATGGAACTAATTTCCGTTCGATAGGCATCGTCAATTACCGCGACAAAGACGGCACGTGGGACAAAGCCCTGTTCAATGTGTCGAACAATGCAAATGACGCGCAGACGATGATCACTTTCCCCAACGGAGTGCCTTGGAATGAGAATGGGCAGCTTACAGCTCCGTACACGAGCATGAGCCCGAAGTGGCAGGTTTACGCACAGCTTGGATTACCTAGCACTGCGACTGGAGCTGATGTTTTCAACTTGCTCGGCGATGGCTCCTGGGCTACCGAGCGCGCAGATGACGATACCTTCGATACGGGCTTTGCCGTGCTCCTAGATGCAAAGTCCAGCAAGCTCCGCTGGTCGGGCTCTGCATCCAGCCAGGGAACTGTTGTCACCACTTTGTTCGACACCACACTCTTTACCTACATCGAACAGACTCACGGTACGGGCGGCGGCATCTACCTGGAGAGCTACAAGATCAACGATGAATGCAAGCCTGTTGCCAAGGAAGGCGTTGTTACCATGGGCAGGGGTGCCGAGGCAACCGTGACCGCAGTTCCCGAGGAAGGCTACCGCATCAAGGAGTTCCAGATTGGTGGAGCCGGGCTGAAGAGTCCGAAGACTTATACGCTCAAGGACCTGGGCCTTACGCCCGGCACGGCCGGCACAAAAACGGTCGATGGCATCACCTTCGAGATGAACGCAGATGGCACGGTGGATGTAACGTTTACCGATGTCCAGGATCCGCGGCACATTCACGTGGACTTCACGGCCGACTACTACTTCTACAAGATCTGGAAGGGCGACGAAGAGCCCACCAAGCTCGAGCTGACGGCTGTGCCCTACGCTTACATCTTCACCGACGTGACGCTGCCGGTTCAGACCGACATCGACGCCGAGGGGCATGCGGTCTACACGGATACGCACTTCTCCATCAACGGCACGGAGTACACGGCGGACGACGGCACCAAGTACGTGCTCAACGCCAACAACACGCTCGAGACGGTTGCAAAGGACGCGGGCGGTAATCCGCTCGTCACGCTGCCGCAAGTCCTGAAGGGCAATGAATTCGTAGGGACCGATGACACGAAGTATCCGGTGACCGTCCAGTTCGGCGTGAACTTCGCCATGGGCAATGGGACGGATCCGGATTCGGTCAAGCAGACCTTCACGGTTGCGAACGAGACCAAATACGCGAACTACGTGACCGTGCTCGAAGATGGCGGTGACATCTCTCGTGGCAACGAGGTGTGGAAGATCAGATATCCGGCCGAGGGCGTGGAGTCGCTCGGATGGCCTGCGCTGCCCATCGAAACTGAGCCCGCCGCGCACAACGCGAACCACGTTGAGCGCAACTACTGGTTCGTAACGGAAGAAGCACCGGCTGGCTGGTCGAAGGAAGGCTACGACAACTCGGCGGCCGAGGCGCCCGGCGTGGTGCCGACGATTGAGGGCGAGCACGCCGGCTACTACGACAACCATGTCTGGGCTGCGGCGTCGGTCAAGGACTATGTTGCAGCTACCGCGATGATCCAGCAGGAAAACAAGACCAAGAACGCTTTCATGTCGGTCTTCTCGAAGGACGCGAACACCACCAAGACCACCTACGGCGGCGAAATCTCCAATGTGCCGGCCGTGGTCGTGAAAGGCGAAAAGACCTGGGTCGACTTCAAGAACCAGTTCAACACCCGTCAAGATATTTGGCTGCACATCGACGCAGTTGTCGACGGCAAGGTAGTTACCAAGGACATCCTTCCTCCGCAGAAACTCGCTGCCGATGCCACCGACGAGACGCAGACGGTTACCTGGGGCGATATGGAGGTCTACGAGACCGACCAGGAAAACGTCGAGATTATCACGAATCTTGCCGACATCCCGCTGGCGGACGAGCACGGCCAGCGCGTTACCTACGAGCATAAGGAATACGGATCATACGAGGCGAGCAATGGCATTACCTACTGGCTTAACGAGCTGGTGAAGGTGGATGCGAACGGCAAGACTATCACCTATGTTGTTCGCGAGACGCTCGATGCGGCTGGCACGCAGCCCGTCGAGAAGGACAAGGAAGCAGAAGGTCTTGTGGGCTATACCGCGGCTGCCGATGAGGTTAATGCGACCGAGTTGGAAGAGACGAAATGGGCCATGATTGGCGATGTTGCGGTGCTCACCTACGAGGGTAAGCTCAAAAACGAGCTGGCACTCACCGACGTTACCGTGACCAAGATCTGGGACGATGCGCCCGCCACCGAGCATGGTGACGATGTCGACCCTGACAAACTGAAGGCCGCCTGGACGCTCTACGAAAGCGATGCGGAAGTCACCGACGAGGGCGATTTGAAGCTCCAGCCCGCTGCGGCCGTGCCCTACGTGAAGTCCAGTGACGACGAGGTGGGCACCCTCGAAGCCAAGAACGGCTCCGAAGGCGGCAAGGTAACCACGACCTTCACTTGGCACAACATTCCCAAGTACGTGGGCGATGGCACGACCGTGCACGAGGCCGTTTACAGCGTGAAGGAAACGCAGCTGGAAAACTACGAGCTGCCCGTCTACAGCGATGAAGACAAGGCGCTTAACGAGGGCACCGTCACCAACACGCAGAACCCGCCCACGCCAAAAGACGACGAGACTTGGGGCCTGAAGGGCGAGGAACAGACGGGCGAGCCCTCCTTCGAGAAGGGCACGGCCGACATCGACACTAACACTATCAAGCTGATTGATCCCGCTACTGGCAAGCCAACCGACGAAAAGACAGTTGATGCGCTCGACGCCGAGGGTAACAAGATTGGTACCTATACGCTTAACGGTGACGGCACCGTAACCTTCAAGCCCAACGACGACTTTGTGGGCGATCCGCAGCCGGCGAAGCTGCGTGCCACCGACAAGAATGGCTTTGAGGTGGATGCCAAGTATCAGCCGCATGTGATAGATGACACCGAGACCGAAGATGTGTCGCGCACCATCCACTACATCTATTCCACGGATGGATCCGAGGCCTCAGCGGACTTGACCCAAACGGCAACTTTCACCCGCAAGGCCACGGGTCTTGACCCCGACACTCACGAGCCCATCTGGGGCGACTGGGAGCTTACCGAGACGATTGCCGACGTGAAAAGCCCCGAGATCGACGGCTGGAACCCCTCGAGCGAGCTTGTGACAGGCTTCCCGGAGCTCACCTACGACACCAAGGATCAGGTTAAAGACGTAACCGTGGTTTACTCGCCCAACCCGCCCGAGGGTTCCCACAAGGCCACCTTCGGTCCCAAGGGCGCCACTCAGAAGGGCACACCTCCCTTCACCAAGGGCACCGGCGAGATCAAGAAGTACGAGCTCATAGATGGCGAAGGCAACGTGGTGGATAAGCTGCCCGCCTACGACAGCGACGGCAACGAGGTGGGTACCTACACCATCGATACCACCACCGGCGAGGTAACCTTCACGCCCACAGACCCGGACTTCGTGGGTACACCCACGTCGGCCACGGTGCGTGCCACCGACGAGTACGGTGAAACGGCCACGGGCACCTACACGCCTACGACCGTCGAAAATACCGAAACCGAGTCCGTGACCAAGACGATTACACACGTCTACGAGGACGGCACACCTGTGCTCGGCACGGACGGCAACCCACTGGTTAGCACTCAGACGCTTGGTTTCTCGCGCGTTGGCGAAGTTAACCCCGACACCGGCGAGATTACCTGGCCCGCCTGGGGCAACCAGACCTTCGATGACTGGGATGCGCCCGATGTAGAGGGATACACCCCACACAAGGCAAAGAGTACAGGCGAGACCGTAACGGGTACAAGTGGCGACATCGAGGATCAGATTGTTTATAAGCGCGACACCTTCACCGTCGTTTTCACCAACGGCTCCAACGGCAAGAGCGACGGCAATGGCGACCAGACGGGCGTGCCCTACGGCGAGGATGCCAAGGGCGGTAACACCGTTACGCCCGATGAAGGCTACAAGTTCACAGGTAAGTATACCTACGTAATTACCAAGAAGGATGGTACGACTGAAACTGGCGAGACCGACGATCCCACCAGTGTGGCTGTAACGGGCAACGTAGTGTTCACGCCCCTCTACGAAAAACTGCCCACGGTTACCTATATCGACCCGGCAACTGGCCGTGTCATTCAAGTGACCACGCCATTCAATGAGGACGGCACCGAACCCACGCCTCCCGATCCGCCTACGCGCCCTGGCTTTACCTTTAACGGCTGGGACCGCGAAGTGGATGCCGATGGCAACGTAACCTACAAGGCCAAGTGGACGGCCTGGAAATATACACTGAAGTACGACGCTAACGGCGGTAGCGGCAGCATGGATGCCCAAAACTTCACGGGCGAGGATTCCAGTGCGGTCTCGAGTAGCAACTCCTTCACCCGCGATGGCTACAAGTTCACAGGCTTCAAGGCCAAGCTGCCCGATGGTAGCTACTTGAAAGATGCAAACGGCAATGACATGATTTTCACGAGCACTGCTGATTTCATGGACTACTTCCTGGAATACGGCGACGGTTCCGAAATCACGCTGGTGGCCCAGTGGGAACCCGTGTCGAACCCCAGCCCGAAGAACGATGGCAAGACGCCTTCTACTTCAGGGACTACGCCAGCCTCAACAGCCAAGACGGCCGACAGTGCACCATTAGTACCCTTGAGTGTGCTGGCGCTTCTGGGCTTGGCGGGCATAGCTTTGGGGGTGCGCCTGCGCTTGAAGAATTCGTAAGATGGAAGACGTTTAGGAAGTTGGCGTTATCACGGCATCGAGGCAAACTTAAAGAAAGCTGAAAAGAAAATGTCGTGACGATAACGGCTTCGTGGAAAAACAACAAAATGCTCCTTTTGCATGCTAGAGTTACTCTTGACTTTAGGTATGTAGAAGGAGCTTTGTTATGGCAAGCAACTCAAACAATGGAAACATCAATTGGCAGGAATGGTTAGCCAAAAATGGGCTCGATCAAGCGGGAAGTGGACAGCAAGCACCTGCTGCATCACCTGCGCCCGCAGCGCAGGGTGCTCATGCTGCTTCGCAAACCACTAATCCGGCTGCCCATACGGCACCTGCAGCAACGACACCTGCGGGAACTGTGGCACCTGCAACATCTACGACAGCTACAACACCTGCTGCAAATGTGGCACCTGCAGCAACAACACCCATGGCAGCCACAACACCTGTAGCAGCTGCACCTGCTGCAACAGCAAGTTCTGCAACAACAGCACCTGCAACACCCACAGCTTCTGCCGCGACAACAGCACCCGCGGCAACCACGGCACAGAATGCAACCTACGCCGCTCCTGCAGCCCCCACTAAGGCACAACAAAAGCAGCAAGCGCGCGCGGCCAAGGCGGCAGCCAAACAGGCAGCCAAGGCCAACAAACAGGGTGGCGGCGGACTTAAAACTTTTGCCCTGGGCTTTTTAGGTGCAGCTTGCGCCTTCGCCATTGGGACAGGCGTGCTGGGCGCAAACGGCTTCTTTGCAAAGCCCGTTGTTACCGAAACCGTTTCCGAAGGCGGTACCGTGGTACTTGGCTCGGACACGAATACCACCGTTCAGGCCGAAAACAATAATACTGAAAGCCTGGCCGAAGCTGTGGCAAGCAAAGTGCTGCCTTCCATTGTTGGTATCGATGTATACGCGAAAGCAGCCAACGACTACAGCAGCTTCTGGGGCGGTGGCAGCACCGATTCCGAAACCCTTTCAGGGCTGGGAAGCGGCGTCGTAATTTCAAAGGATGGTTATATCCTGACCAATTACCATGTGGTGGAAGGTGCATCCAAGCTTATGGCAACGGTTGGCGGCGAAGAACGCGAAGCTACGGTGGTTGGTACCGACGAATCAAGCGACTTGGCCGTTATTAAAGTAGAAGCAAATGATTTGGTTCCCGTGGAAATTGGCAGTTCAGATGGCCTTAAGCCAGGCCAATGGGTTATGACGCTCGGCTCTCCCTTTGGCTTGGAACAAAGTGTCGCAACTGGCATTGTTTCAGCTACCAGCCGCACCGTGGTGGTTCAAAACAGCAGCATATACAGCTATGGCCAGCAGGTGCAACCGTCCATTTATTCCAACATGATTCAAACCGACGCGGCCATTAACCCCGGTAATTCGGGTGGAGCGCTTGTGGACGAAAACGGTAAGCTCATCGGCATTAATTCAGTTATTGAAAGCTATTCAGGCAGCTACTCAGGTGTTGGTTTTGCTATTCCGGTGGACTACGCCATGAATATCGCCACACAAATCATTGATGGTAAAACGCCGACGCATGCACAGCTGGGTGTTTCGGCAACCACCATCGACAAAGACATTGCCGACCGCTACGACCTCGGCTCAAATTCGGGTGCCTACATCAATAAGGTGTATGACGACAGCGGTGCCCAAGCGGCCGGTCTTGAACAAGGTGACATTATCATCAAGATTGGCGGCGTGACCGTTGATTCTTCGACCGACCTCATCGGTCAGATTCGTGCGCATAATCCAGGGGAAACGGTTACGGTCACCATTGTGCGCGGAACAGAAACCATGGATGTTGAAGTTACGCTTGGTTCCGACGAAAATACAGTAAGCTATACTGAACAGGACGAACAGCAGTACCAGCAGATGCCCTACGGTGACTACCACAACTGGGGCCAGGATGGCCAGAGTGGTCAGGGCTACAACCTTGAAGATCTGTTTGGTAATGGTGGCGAAGAAGGCGGCCAGGGTGCGCCACATCGCCTCGCTCTACCGCCGGCTGGGCGTGCCCGGCCAGATCTACATGGGGCTTTCCGGCGACGGGTTCATCCAGCGCGACGACACGGGCAAGGGCGATCCGCGCGGCGTGACGGAGAGCCAGTACCAGGCGTGGAAGGCGACGGGTAC
>JAFUCW010000083.1 GCA_017459485.1 Eggerthellaceae bacterium
ATCCATCGCGGACGGTGATGTCGAAAACACGCAAAATGGGGGGCTCGCCAACGGGCTTGACATGTGGATTGCAGGAGAACTCAGGGCTGCAGGCTTCGAGGATGAGCAGCCCTGGCCCCGACTCAGACAGCCACGGTCGTTGGCTCCTGCCCTGTTTGGACTGCTGGCATCTTCGCCCAAACGACTTAAAGAGGGCGTCGAAAAGCTTGTTTGGAAAAACGGATCTTCAAACGCTGTTGTTCAGGGTGCAGTTTACGAAAAGCAGGTCGATGTTGGAATATCCTCATGGTTGACCGGCCCGGAACTTCTCATATCCACCAAGACTATGACAAGGGAGTATGGGAAAAATCTTAAGAATCGGTTTGAAGAGGCTTATGGGGATGCTGTCAACCTGCGAAAACGCTACCCACTGGCATCAATGGGGTTTTTCTTCCTGCTCAACGTTGAAGTCCTTGAAAACAACGCTGACTTCACCAAAGCAGTTACGATGTTGCGTAAGTTGCAGGGAGAAGAGGGCGTCTACGATGCTAGCGCGCTTCTTCTTGCCGACCTGAGTGGGAGCAATCATGTGGTCTCATCCGAAAACGAAAAGGTACCCAACTCGCTGTCAGTTCCGCGTTTCTTCGAGCAGATAATTGACACGGTTTTGGTACGAGGGTCAATGAACTCACATCGACTGGCGATGGAAAAGGCTCCTTTGGAAATCGTTGATTTCTCCAGTTTGTGAGTACGCGCTTACCAGGCAGACCCCTACGAGACAATGTTGAGCGGTTCTTCCCCTGCAGCCACTCGCGCCACGTTGCTCCACACCATGTGGTGCGCCCGCTTGAACACGCCTTCGGTCACGCCGCCGATGTGCGGGGAGAAGAACGTGCGGGCCGCAGCTTCCGCGGACAAGTTGAGCAGCGGATGATCTGCCTGCACGGGCTCGGGGGATAGCGTGTCGAACCCGATGGCCGCCAACTTGCCACACTCGAGAACGGCTGCGAGCGCCTGCTGGTCGACCAGTGCGCCGCGTGCCGTGTTCACCAGGATGGCGTCGTCTTTCATGCGCTCGAGGAAGGCGGCGTCTACCATGTCCCGCGTCTCAGGCGTGACCGGCGCATGCAGACAGCTTTTGCCGTCCTTCCTCGAGCATGCAGGGGAACGGGCCGCCCATGCACGAGTGGGAAAACATGCCACAACGATGCCGCTAGGCGGGACGGTTCACGCGGAAGCATCGCTCCTTTGGCGATTAGCCGACCTGGTTGCCGGCCTGCTGCGACAGGCGTTCGGCGCTCAGGGCGATTGTGGAGGTGCGCACGGACATTTCGCCTATCTGCCTTCGAGCATCTTCGCGCATGCGCTGGAGACGGTCGTCGGCCACCCTGGCGGCTTCCGTGCTCGCCGCCCGCAGCATGCTCCAGCGCTCCTGGGCCTCCTGCAGACACGTGCGCACGTCTTCAGCCGTCTGACGCGCCAGTTCGGAAGCGCGTTCTGCCAGTTCGTCGAGTCGCTTGGCGGGGTCGCCGTATTCCGCCAGGTTCGCCTGAATCGCACCGAGTATGTTTTCGGCAAGCTGGTACGTTTCGTCAGCACGGACAGCGATTTCCTGCATTTGGGCAAGGACACCCTCTGCCTGGGTTTCGATCCAGCTCTTTTGCCGTTGCAGGTCCCACGTGCTCCGCTCGACGGCTTCATAGACGAGCAGCGCGGCCTCTTGCGCCACCGAAGCAACCCTGGAAGCGCACGCCGCCACACGCGTTGACAGCTCGGACAAATCGGACGCCGTTTCGGAGAGAACGGAAAGCTCGGGCAGCGGAGCCATCGGCCCATCGGTTGGCCAATCCTCGTCTGCAGCAACAACAGCTGCTGGCGCACCTACCTCCTGCATCCGGGCGTTCATGATAAGCATTTGAAGCCGGTTTTCCAAATTGGCGAAGCTGACATCGGGATCGTAGTCAAGGGGCAGGATCTGCGCGTGCGGGTACATCTCCTTGAGCTTTTTCGCGATGCCGCGTCCAACCACATGGTTGGGAAGGCACCCGAACGGCTGCAGAATCAAAAACGCTCGGCAGCCTGCCTCTGCATGATGGACGATCTCGGCAGGGATGAGCACCCCTTCGCCGGCATCGAACGTGTGGTGGATGATATGGTCCGATGCCTGAACGAGTTCGGGCATGCGGGTTGGGCGCTCGTAGAGCGGATGCGAACTCGCGATGCGATCGCACACGTCGTGCGCGTGCTCGAAAACCGCTTCCGTAATCGAAAGCTGCGTCGCCTCGGAGAAGGGCTTGTCCACGCCGTATTCCTTGATCTGGGCATTCTTGTAGAAGTAGCTCTTGCGGATGACATCGGTCATCTTCGCCTCGACGACCTCGAACCCGTTGTCTTCCAAGTACTCTTCGATGTCGTGGTTGGCGCCAGGGTGGAAGTTCAGCAGGTACTCGCCCACAACAAGCACACGCGGTCGCAGGCAAGACCGGTCGTAGCGAATAGTCTTCATTATCTCTATGGCACGCTTGAACCCGCGGATGGCACCGCGCGCACCATGGCGCTGCAGGCCGTCCATGACAAGGTCCATGCCGCGCTCGAACGCAGCCTCGGTGCTGCCTGGCTCCAACTCGTAGGGGCGCATCTTGCGGAGCAGCTCTTCCATGGCGTCGATCATCGGAAGCGTCATTGCCACCCGGACTGCAGAGGCGGTTGTCATGGCGAAACCGGGATGGATGCCGCGTTCGTCGCTGTCGCTGTTGGTGATGATGGGAACATGCGCGTACCCCGCGTCGTCGAGCGCCTTGCGCAGCAGGGCTGCGTAGTGGGTCAGTCGGCAGTCGCCAATGTACTTGCCGGTGGCAACCGCCACGTCGCAGTCGTCGTACTTGCCGCTTTCCAATTCCGCGAGCGCTTCGCCGATCACGATTTGCGCAGGGAAGCAAATGTCGTTGTGCACGTACTTCTTCCCCAGTTCGATGGCCCGATCCCTGCCAACTTCCATGGGCACGGCGCGGGCCCCTTGCTTGGAGAACACCGCAGCCATCATGCGCGCGAACGCATGGGAGGTGTTGGGGACCAGGATGACCTTTTCGCGCCTCATGCGCTTCGTGTACTTCTGGGGATACGGGTCGGAAAGCGCAACCGAAGAAGACTCCTGCGGCCAAGGCTGTGCTGCCATGCCTTCGCGGACCGCCGCGGCGCCGACAGGCTCCTCGTCAGCTTTCGCGGCGCCGCCTGAGCAGTTCTTCGAGCCGTCGCTGCCATCCTGACAAGATGCAGCATTTGCGCGCCTCATGCGCACCGTTTCCACGAAGCTGCGAACGCGAATGCCAAGGGGGCCGGCGATGTCGCTTTCGTCAACCTTCAACACCAAGGGACTCTTGTCGCACAGCTCCCCCATAATTCGGACGATCTCGTCGGTCAAGTACGCGTCGTGCCCGCATCCGAAGCTGACGATTTGGGCGTATTCCAAAGCGGGCTCCCGAGCCGCCACGAGGGCAGATCCGATCATGCGCGCGTGGAAATTGTTGACGATGTCCAGCCTGCTCTTGCCCAACCCTTCTACCGTCGTGGCGCCGGGCACTGCGTCGGGAGGCAGAACGGAATGGCCGAGCCTCGTTAACATGCGCGGCAGGTCGTGGTTGACAAGCGGGTCGTTATGGTAGGGACGGCTTGCCAGCACAACGGCGAACGTTCCCGCTTCGCGCACCTGCTCGATTGCCGCACGCCCTGCCTCGAGAAGTTGGCTGCGGAAGCGGTCCATTGCCGCATCTGCCGCCCCAATTGCCGCAAGCGTGGAGTCGTATTCTATTCCGAAGGTGTCGCGCATGAAGGCGCAAAGCTGCCTGGATCGGTCGGAAGCCGTGTAGAAATGGAACAGAGGGGCGTCGAAGGGAATGCCGTAACGGCTTGAAGGGTTGTCCGAATTGAGAATAACATAGGGATAGCCCTTCACCACTGCGCACATCGACTGGCTGGTCTCCTGTGTGTTTTCCGACTCGACCGTCGTCACGATAGGCATGAAGATGCGGTCGACCTTCTGCTGTGCCAAATCGCGGATGGCACCGTGCACCAACTTCGCAGGGAAGCACACCGTATCCGACGTCACGGCAGAAAGCCCGCTTTCGTACAGCGCACGGCTCGACTGCCTGGAAAGCGCAACAGTAAAGCCGAGGGAACGGAAGAACGTCGTCCAAAACGGAGCGTTGTCCCACAAGGAAAGCACCCGAGGGAGGCCGATCACCTGGTTGCGCGGCGAAACCGGTTCAGCCACTTCGTAGTCTGCGAACAGAAGTTGCTCGCGCAGTTTGAACAAGTCGCGTGCCCCATCGCGCTCTGCGGATGCTGCGCGCAACTGCTTCCGGACGATTTCCGATTTCGGATCGCCGACCACCAACCCCCGTTCGCAACGATTGCCCGTGACAAACGTGGACCCATCGGCGAAAGAAACCAGCGTGCGGTTGCATGCGTTGGTGCAGAAAGGGCACGTCGCGTCGGTTTGCTGCGTATACGCAAGCTTGCCTGCGGCTTCCAGACCGATGAAGCGGCTCGCGCGGGAAGCGACCGGTTCGCCATGCGGACAGAGGGTATTGCCGCACCCGACTTTGGCGCTGGCAACGAGAGCGGTTTCGGTGTCGGCGCCTGTTCCTGCATCGGTCTCGAAAACCAGCTGCTGCATATGCTGCTTGGCAAGCAACGCAGCACCTATCGCACCCATCAGCCCCGGATAGGGAGCGCGCACAACGGGCTTGCCCACGTACGCTTCGAATGCGGCGAGCACGGCGTCGTTTGCGAACGTGCCGCCCTGCACCACGATGTGGTCGCCCAGCGCATCCATGTTGGAAATGCGGATGACCTTGGTGAACACGTTCTCGATGATGGAACGGCACAACCCCGCCATTATGTCGTCGGGCGTTTTGCCGTTTCTCTGCTCGGTGACCACGCTGCTGTTCATGAACACCGTGCAGCGGCTTCCGAGAACTGCAGGAGCTTCACTGCGAAACGCGGCGTCGGCAATTTCGGAAGTGGCGATGCCAAGAGAACCCGCAAAATTCTCCAGGAACGACCCGCAGCCGCTGCTGCAGGCCTCGTTCACCAGAATGTCAGTCACAACACCATCTCGCAGCCAGATCGCCTTCATGTCCTGCCCGCCGATGTCAAGCACGAAACTTGCCTGGGGCTCGTATTTGGTTGCGGCGACCGCGTGAGCCACCGTTTCGACCATGTGCACGTCTGCATGGAACGCCGCGTCGAAAAGCAATTCGCCGTAACCGGTGGTTCCCAGCCCAAGAATCTCTAGCTTGACCCCCGCGCGATCGTAGCGATCCGCCATCTGCCCAAGTGCGCGTGTGGCTATATCGAGAGGCTCGCCTTCGTTGTTCGCGTAGAACGAGTCGACAACGTTTTCCTCCTGGTCGATGAGCACGAATTTCGTTGTCGTAGAACCTGAATCGATGCCCAGAAAGACGGAAAGGACGCCGTTTTCCTGCACATCATGTGAAGCGAGCTGTCCGCAGGATTCGGCGAACGTTGCCTCTTCGGCGCACACCTTTTCCGACACCGACAAAGCGTGCCGCGCACGGAATTGCACCAGGTCCTCTTTGGTTTCGAAAAACGGCTTGCCCGCAGCGAACGACTCCCGCAGAACGCTTGACGAACGCGCGAGGGCGTCCACAAGCACTGGAATGCCGACAGTGCAGTCCTCGTTTTCGAACATGCCCTCCAATGACAGCGCTGCCCCGTGCGCAACGACGGTTTCGGGAGAGTCGGGCACGACCACGTCGCAGGGACGCAGCTCGAGTCGTTCGGCGAAAACGCGAACGAGCCTGGGGTTGAAGGTGAGCGGCCCGCCTTCGAACACGACCGGAGCATGAATGTCCATGCCCTGCGCCAACCCTCCGATTGTCTGCTTGGCAATGGCGTGGAAGGTGGACAGCACGAGGTCTTCCCTGCGCGCACCTTGGTTGAGCAGCGGTTGAATGTCGGTCTTGGCGTAGACGCCGCATCGCCCGGAAATCTGGTAGACGGTGCTGCCTCTTTCCGCCAAAGCGTTCAACTCCTCCACAGGGGTTTTCAGCAAGGACGCAATTTCGTCGATAAACGCGCCTGTTCCACCTGCACAGCTTCCGTTCATGCGCATGTCGGACACAGTCAGGCTACCTGTGGCAGGATCGGTATCGAAGAAGATCATCTTCGCGTCTTGGCCACCCAGCTCTATGGCGCAACGCACGTTCGGGTGAAGCTGCTGGAGGCAGATGGAGTTCGCGACAACCTCCTGCAGATAGGGAATGCCCAGATAATCCGCTATTGTTTTGCCGCCAGAACCGCTCATCGCCATGCGAAAC
>JAFUCW010000084.1 GCA_017459485.1 Eggerthellaceae bacterium
CAGCGGCAGCGGCTGCATCGGCAGAGGCTGCCGCCTGCTTGGCAGCCTCTTCTTCCTTCTTTTCTCGTTCTTGCGCAAGCTCGGCTTCTTTGGAGATGCGCTCGGCTTCCTCTTTGAGGGCGGCCTGCGATGTCTCTATTTGCATGCGGGCGTCCTCTGCGGCAGCCATCGTCTCGGAGGCAATGGCGCTTTGGGCTTCATACTCTGCCTTGGCGGATTCTTCGGACGCTTTGATCTGCTTGCTTTTCTGGACTAGTTCGGCGCTTTGGTTGGAGACGGTGTTGATAGCATCCCACTTCGTCAAGAACTCCTCGAACGTGATGGAATCGAGCACCACGTCGAAAAACGATGCCGTTCCGCCTGTCTTGTACATGCTGTTGGCGCAACTTGCCAGCTGGATCTGAAGCTGGGCAAGCCGCTCACGCTCCTGGTCGATGCGCGTTTGGGCAGCCGATGCGGCATCCATCGCCGCCTGGTGCTCCGCCATGGCCTCATCGTATTTGCGGTACTCTTCATTGATGTTCGTTTGTAGCACGTCTATCTGTTGAAGGAGGTTGTCGGCTTCTGCAAAAAGCTCCTCCGATTTGGCGGCCCATGCCTGCAAAGGAAAGAGAAGCGCACAAGCGAAAAACAAAGCGAATGCGAATGACACGGCAATCCGCATGGCAGTGGCGTAACAGATCTTGTTCAACGTATCTCCTGCGTTTTCACTGCACCGGGTGCAGCAATGACAAGTCACACTCACGTAATATTACCTGTTTGAAATGAGCTATTAGAAAATCTACCAAGAGCGCAAACAATCTACAACTGCCTCTATCTGGTCGTCCGGAGTGGATGCGCCCGCAGTCACCCCTACGATGTCGATGCCTTCGAACAAAGACCTGTCGAGTTCGTCGGGCGACTCGACAAGCACCGCAAAGGGAGCAGCTTCGCTGCAGAGCTCGAATAAACGCCTGGTGTTCGACGAATTGCGTCCACCGACGACGACCATGCATTCTACGTTGCCCGAAAGCTCAAGTGCGCTCGATTGTCGATTCGTTGTCGCTGAGCAAATGGTGTCGCGCACCTGCGCAACGACGCAGCGTCGTTCAAGCTCCTGTAAAACATCTTCAAGAAGATGCCGGTGCTGCGTGGTCTGCACGACAACGCCGACTGTTGAAGGAAGGTCGTCTGGAATCTCTTCGAGGCAAGATACGACGACGTAGTCACCGCCGCCATGAACGGCCCAGGCACACAGTGCTCGCACTTCGGGGTGCTCCCGCTCCCCGACCACAACGACAAGAAGGCCGCTGCGGGCAAGTTCGTACGCTGCCTTTTGGGCGCGCAAGACATGAGGGCATGTTGCATCGACCACATCGACCTTGATCGATTCAAGCGCCTCGCGAACGCTTGGCTCTACGCCATGGCTGCGTATTATAACGGTGTCGGCATCGATGTCGTCGAGGGATTCCGCCACCGTAATACTCTGTTCGTTTAGGCGGGCGACGACCGTGGGATTGTGGATGAGCGGGCCGAACGTCTGAACGCGCGAAGTAGATCCCGCCTGATCGTTGGCTAGATCAAGCGCTCGCTGCACTCCGTAGCAGGTTCCTGCATGATCGGCAACAACGACGTTCATTGGTCCTCGGATCCCGCATGTATTCGCGCATCTTCCGGAATGTATTCACGTCGTTTGGGCAGGCCGAGCGCTTCTATTTGTTCGGAATAATCCATCGAGTCGGGGAAAAGTGACTTCATGTCAACCTGATCGGCAGGAATGCGCGAAGAAAGGGCGAAGCATTCGCGCATTGCGTACCAAGTGCATGCTTCAAGTCGCTCGCTTTTGGGAAAGCCGTCGAAGTCTTCCAAGAAAACAGGAGAACCGAATTCGACGGTTACCTTGGGAAACCTGATGCGCTCCCCTTTCTTCTTTATGTATTCGGCGTTGCGAACCGTGCATGGCAAAAGCGGCGCCTTGCCCATTTTGGCGACAAGAGCGGCTCCGGCATGGAGCTGCGGAACCTGCGATCCCTTGCCACGCCGCGTGCCTTCAGGGAATATGCCCACCACTTCCTGGTTCTTGAGCATACGGGCGGCGCGCTTCAGGGAGGTTCGGTCTGCAGAGTCCCGCTTGACCGGGAATGCGCCTGCACGTGCGATGATTTGTCCGCCCAAGCCCCTGGCTGCCTCAAAAAGAGAGTCCCGCGCCATAAGCCGCACCCACTGCGATGGCCGAACCGAACACCAAAGAAAGGCAACGTCAAGGTAAGACGTATGGTTGGCAACTATGACCACGCCGCCTTTTCCCTTAAAGCTGCGCAAGACTTCCCTGTTCGACACATGGTAGCGAAAGCAGATTTTGAGGATAAGGGCGACTACGACGTAGGCGATGTTGCCGCACCAATGGGGTATTTCATGTTCGGTTGACTTGCCGCCAAGCGACATGTCGAACATCTCTTCGCGAGAGTAGAACATAGGGCTAGACTGCCTTGCCGTTCGCCAATGTGCAAATGAGGTCAATCACATCTTCGATGTAGGTAGCCGTGGAGTCGACATGCACAGCATCCTCTGCCGGACGAAGCGGAGAGACGGAGCGCGTGGAATCGAATTCGTCGCGTCTAAGAATGTCGGCGAACACTTCTTCGTAGCTGATGGAACCGATGCCGCGGTCGACGTTTTGCCGTACGCGTCGATGAGCACGCTCTTTCTGACTTGCCGTTAGGACC
>JAFUCW010000085.1 GCA_017459485.1 Eggerthellaceae bacterium
GCCAAGGGCGTGTGGTAACCAAAGATGCAAACGATGGTCATGTCAATCGCAAATATTCAGGCCAATACCCCAGCGGCAGTCGCGCCACGTTTACGACCTGTACAAGTTATCCGAAATTCTGCCTTTTGACGAGAATATGTTTACCCTTTTGGAAGAGGTAAGAAGACAGCGTTGCGGGTTGTTCCGCTGTCCTTCCGCAGAGCCAGATGTAAACCTTCCCGATGTCCTGCGGGAAATAGTTTCGAAAAAAGCATACAAAGAAGACTACAACAATGACACGGTTCCGCTACTTTACGAGACGGCTCCCTATGAACAAGCTGTGCAAGCGCTTTTATCTATTGCCGAGCGCATAGGCGCGAGATGAGCAACCGCGTCCAGGAGGATGTGGCCTAGGTTTCTTCCTTGCCCTGCATGCTTGACTTGCGGGATACCCAAGCTCGCATGAAAGCGGGGAAGAGTATCTGGCAACGCACAAGCGCACTTTGCCTATTTCTTCAAGGGCTGGGACGGGTGAGAACCCGCCCTGGCCCTTTTCGTTGCCATTGCTAATGGACCATCAAGGTGATTTTTCGTGTTTTGCTCGGTGTATAATTAAAACTCTAGAAAGGGATTCTATGACTGATGTGTATACAATTGATGAACTTAGGAAAATGATTATTCCGCTTCTTGCGCGTTACGATATGGCCCAGGCGCATGTGTTTGGTTCATACGCGCGCAATGAGGCTAATGGTCTATCCGATATAGATGTTTTGCTTGTGGGCAACGAAGGTTTCCGCCCATTCAATGTGCTGGGTGTTGCACAAGACCTAAATCGAATTTCGGGGAAAAAGGTTGATGTGTATGAGCTATCTGAGCTGGATGAGGGCTCTTTTAAGGAAGCAGTGCTTAAAGAGGCGATATTGCTATGAATACCGACGATTATCGCCTTTCCCGAATCAGTGAAGTTGGCCACCAGCTTTTAGATATTGTTGAAAAGCGTGGTATCACGAAAGAGCTGCTTTCTTCAGATTTAGAGACGCAGTGGCTAGTCACAACGCCTTTATTCAATATTGGGGAACAGGTTAACTGTCTTTCCGATAGCCTGATTCAGGCAAATTCCGACATCCCATGGTCCCAGATTGCTGGTTTACGACATCGACTTGTTCATCATTACGAGGGAACAAACTGGGATGTCATAGCCTCTGTTTTATTTGACGAGCTCGCTGCATTCTTGGATCAGGTTGAGTCAATTTGCGCGGTATCTTGTTCTTCCCAGAGTGAAGATGAGCAGTAGAGGCAAAAATGCGTTAAAGGGCGCACAAAAGAAGTCTTCCAAGCTGGGTTCGATTCTGCCTGTGTTGGGCATCCTCGTCAGCCTCGTCCTTCTTGGTTGGCCAGTGGTTACGGATTGGATTTCCGCCTGGCAGGCAAGCAACACCATTTCCCAGATGACGGCTTCCGCGGATTATTCCCAAGATCCGGGGCGCTTGGAGTTCCTGACGCAAGCGCAAGCCTATAACACCGAACTTGCAGGCGGGGAAGTGGATTACGACGTGCTCGAAGAGATCACGGGCACACGGGAGATTTGGCCCTACGACGAGCAGTTGGTGTGGCGCCATCCGGTCATGATGGCCTATATAGAGATTCCTCGGATAGGCATCAAGGTGCCGGTCTACCACGGCACGGCGGTCGACCAGTTGGCTGCCGGTGCCGGACACGTGCAGGGCACCAGCCTGCCTGTGGGCGGGGAATCGTCCAATTGCGTGCTTTCGGCGCATTCGGGCATGTCCGCACAGCGCATGTTCGACGACATCCGCTACCTGGAAGTGGGGGACACCTTCGTGATCTGGACGCTGAACGATCCATACGCTTATCGTGTGACGGGAAGCGACGTGGTGCTGCCCGAAGAGATAGACAAGCTGCTGGTCACGCCCGGCAAGGACCAGTGCACGCTGGTCACGTGCACCCCCTACGGTGTGAACAGCCATCGTCTGCTGGTGCACGCGTTGCGCACCGAGTACAAACCCGACGAAGCGCCTTCGGTCCTGAACGGCATCTACTACAACTCTCGCATGCGCCCCTTGCTCATTGGCATTGCCGTGATTATGGTGGCGGGCGTCGTGCTATTTGTTTGGCGCAGAAGGGCCCGACGAGCTCTTTTAGGCTAACGCCATCATTCATTCCAAGGGTGGGAAGTTAGGTGCCAGCCGTTGCAGTGGGGGCATTTGTAAATGTGTAGACCCGTGGTTCCATGTTCGGCGCAGGCGGCAATGGTGTTCTGGGCTTCGGCGTAGCTTGCATAGCGTTGTTTCGACGTGCATGCTTTTTTTACACGCGCAGCGTCGCGGGCAACGGCTCCCTGCTCTTTGCGCCGGTTTTCGCGCTCAAACGCGTCGTCCATGCCGCCAAGCTGCGACTTGAACTGCTCGATTCGCTTTGCTTTCGCCGAAGGCTTTCTGCTTCCCATGCCAAGGATTGTAGCAGTTCGGGCACCTTGTGCTTTCCATAAATGGTCTTGTGCAGGCAATTCTCGGATGGTCGGGGCCGGATCCCGCCGAACGCAAGGAGGCACCGAGCGGCGAGTGCCCGTGCAGCACCAAGCGGTGAGTGCACAGATGGCCCCAGGATCCCGAGTGGGCTGGGGCATCGGAAAAACTCCGCCCAGCTTCGCGTGGGCCAGAAGCTCGGGCAATCATGTTTCCTTGGGTGGTAGGCCGAGCTCCGAAAGCGGTAGGGCATCGCGCAGTAATTGGGCATTTCTGGATAGTCTTTGCGTGCAGAGCCGAATAACCTGCGAATATGCATTGACCCTGCGCTACAATACTTGAGTTTGAGTCAACGCTGTACCAATGCGGCGTTTAACGATAGTGAACAGGGAAGAGGATATGGCTGACTACATCAACGAAAACTGCATGCATGACCATACGTGCGGACAGCTGCGCATGGACGACTGCGGCGCGCAGGTTACGCTGACCGGATGGGTATGGCACAACCGCGACCACGGTGGGTTGATTTTCATCGACTTGCGCGATCGTGACGGCTACACGCAGGTGGTCGTCGACCCTGATTGCGTGACGCCCGAAGAGTTTTCCGTTGCCGAGCACTTGGGCCGCGAATATGTGCTGCAGGTATCCGGCAAGGTGCGTGCCCGAGGCGAAGACGCCGTCAACCCCAACATGGCAACGGGCGAAATTGAGGTGCTGGCCAGTGCGCTTACCGTGCTCAACACTTCCGTCACGCCCCCCTTCAGCATTGAAGACGGCATCGAAACCGACGAAACCACGCGCATGAAGTGGCGCTACATGGACCTGCGCCGTCCTGAAATGTACGCGAACCTGAAGCTTCGCCACGACGTGGCACAGGCCATGCGCAAGGCCCTGAACGAACGCGGCTTCCTGGAAATCGAGACGCCCATCCTGGCGAACTCCACGCCGGAAGGCGCGCGCGACTACATCGTGCCCAGTCGTCCCAACCCCGGCAAGTTCTACGCGCTGCCTCAGAGTCCCCAGCAGTTCAAGCAGCTGCTCCTGTGCAGCGGCGTGGAGCGCTACGACCAGATAGCGCGCTGCTTCCGCGACGAGGACCTGCGCGCCGACCGTCAGCCCGAGTTCACCCAGCTCGACGTGGAGATGAGCTTCGTGCGTGACGACGAGGTCATGGAGGTCATGGAAGGCGTCATGGCCGAAGTGCTTGCCGCCGTGGGTGTGGAGCA
>JAFUCW010000086.1 GCA_017459485.1 Eggerthellaceae bacterium
ATGCGTGGATGGGCCATAAGCACCTGGCCACCACCTGCAACAACCACAGGGGAATACGTGCGCACGATGAAGCGGTCGCCGAGCGACACGGGCAATTCCTCTTCAAGACGGATCTGAGCAAACGCACTCTGGCCCGGCTCAAGAGACTCTTGGCCATTGGCGAACAGCACGCGGCCCAGCACCTCTTTAGTGCCATGCGCCACGTGCATGCGCACACCACTTTCAAGCAGCTTGCCCGACTTCGCGGTGTCTAGATAGGTGAACTGCGCATCGAATGCTATGGTGGGCTCAATCAAGCCAGGTGTTGCCAGAAAATCGCCAGGAGAGACTTCGTCGGTTTTCACGTCGACCAGGTTCAAGGCAACGCGGTTGCCTGCGGGGGCCTCTTCGACAGGCTGGTCGTGCATCTGTATGGAGCGAATACGGCTTGTGCGCCTGCTGGGAAGGATTTCGACGCTGTCCCCCACATGCGCGGTACCGCTCCAAAGCGTTCCCGTGATAACCGTGCCTGCGCCTTTGATCGTGAACACGCGATCGACCGGCTGGCGCAACGCAGAAGAACGGTGCAGTGCCGTAGCGTGCTTGCTTGCCTCGGCCAACGCCGCCCGGACCTCTTCCACACCTTCGCCAGTACGCGACGAAACAGGCACTATCGGGGCATTGGCGTAGGAAGTGTTCGACAGGAATGCACGCACCTCTTCTTCGGCAAGCGCCGCCCAGTCGGCATCGACAAGATCGATCTTGGTGAGCGCGACCACACAGGTGGGCACGCCAAGCGTCTGCAGCACCGCTATGTGCTCGAGCGTCTGCGGCATGATTCCGTCGTCTGCCGCAATGACCAGCAGCGCCACGTCTATGCCCGTGGCGCCAGCAATCATCTGGCGCACGAACTTTTCGTGTCCCGGCACGTCCACCACGCCCATAGAGCGGCCGTCCCCCAAATCGAGGCGCGCAAAACCCAGCTCTATGGTAATGCCGCGTTTCTTTTCTTCAGACAGACGGTCGGGGTCGGTACCCGTGAGCGCCATGACAAGCGAAGACTTGCCATGATCGATATGTCCGGCAGTTCCAAGAACAAGATTCGGTTGCATGTTTTCGCTCATTGCGCTCCCTCCATTGCCTGTGCCAAGGACATCTCGGACGCAGGTAGGCACCTGCCCGCCCCTGCAGCTTTTCCGCACGAATCGATCCTCTTCACGGGCGCGAGCCCACGTTCACGCAACTTGGGCACGAACCCTTTCCCGTTCACGCACGTCCCCTGCTCGTGCATTCTACAAGCTAGCAAAGTAGCTGGCGAACCCTTCGGCAATCGAAGCAATTTCGCCATCGTCCAAAATGGTGCGCGCATCGCAGAGCACCGTCTCCTGGCTGATACGCGCGATGATGGGCTGGGGGCAATCCTTCACCAGATGCTCTTCACATGCCTGTGCCGTGCCCTTCTTGAAGCGCACTTCCAGCGCATAAGTGGCAATGTCGCACATGGGAAGTGCGCCGCCCCCGGCACGCGATGTTTCGGAGACCACCGCCAGTTCGGCGCAGTCGGCGGGAACCGTCTTTTCCACTGCCGCCTTAAGCGCATCGGCACGTTTCTTCACGCTGTCTGCATCTTCGATGAGCATCCGCACCGTGGGAATGTGGTCCAGTGCTGTTTCGCTGTCCAAAGACAGGCGCAAGGTTGCCTCGAGTGCGGCAAGCGTCATCGTGTCCAAGCGCATCGCGCGTGCAAGAGGGTTCGCCTTCAGCCGAGCGATCAGGTCTGCACGGCCGACGATGATGCCCGCCTGCGGCCCGCCAAGCAGCGTGTCGCCCGAAAACGACACGAGGTCTGCACCCGCATTGAGCGACTCCACCACGGCAGGC
>JAFUCW010000087.1 GCA_017459485.1 Eggerthellaceae bacterium
GAGGCGAAAAGGCACCGCGTGCCCAGCTTGAACATCGTCCTGGATTTGTGCTGAAGGCAAGCGGAATGTACGACGACCGACTGACGACAGGCAAGGCGGCATGGGATGTCGGGGTGATTCGCGGTACGCGGTTTACAGGACAAGGCAGGAGCGGTGCTTTCGGGGTGGGCTGGGAGACTCGTGCTGTCGGCACCGGATTGCTTGACGAAGAGCCGACGGAATGGACGGCGGCATGTGTCAGCGAAGTGCCGCAGGGTGAAAGCATTGCGGGAGGAGTGCGACGGAAAGGCCGTCTTCTGTATCCGTCGCAGCTGCCGGACCAACTGAGCAGAGAGGTTCGACCCGGCGAAGTTGTTGATGGCGGGCAGTTGTGCGGCGTTATCCCGAAGAATACGAAACGGAGGATTCTGTGGGATCTTGGCGACTACTACTGTGCCTACCCGGTGTTGAAGACATCTGGCGGCGTGGGGACAACGATAAGGTGGGGTTGGGCGGAATCTCTTCGTGAGGTGAATGGCGCAAAGGGAAACCGTAACGCATGGCGCGGCAAGAAGTTCAATGGGTTCGGCGACACGTTTGTGTGCGACGGACGGAGCAAAGCTGTATTTACTACACCATGGATGCGCTGCGGGCGTTGGTGTGAGTTGTTGGTGGAGACGGCAGGCGAATCGCTGGAAATACAGGATGCATTTCTGGAAGAGACGCGCTATCCGCTGGAGCGGGAATGGTCCTTCGAGTGTTCCGATCCGTCGGTAGGCGAGGTATTGGCGATATGCCGCCGAGGCATGGAGGAATGCACCCACGAGATGCTTTTTGACTGTCCGTTCTACGAGCAGCAGATGTATCCGGGTGACGGACGCGTGGAGCTTTTGGTGCTTGAGGCTGGCAACCGAGATCGGCGGATTGTCCAGCGCGTCGTTGAGCTGTTCGATTTCGCACGGCGCAATGACGGGTTCGTGCCGATGAACTTCCCGTGTTGGCTGCAGCAGGAGTCTGGCACGTACACGATGTGCTATGCCATGATGTACGGTGACCTTGTCAAGTGGGGTGTGGATGCCAAGTGGCTTTCTGCGCGTCTGCCGGGGCTGCGGCATGCGATGAGTGCTTTGCAGCGCCATGAGAACGAAGATGGTCTGCTGATTGATCTGCCAGGGTGGCCATTTGTGGATTGGGTGCCTGAATGGAACCACGGTGAGGCGCCTGATGGACGGACACCTGGGCGGGCGAATGCGATTCATTCGCTGTTCTGGGTCTTGGCCATGCAGAGTGCCGCCGCTACGGAACGGCGGTGTGGCGACGGCGCTCAGGCTGACTACTGGATTGTCCGTGCGCAGCGCACATTCGATGCCGTGCGCAAGCGGTTCTGGGATGAAGGACGTGGTCTTTTCGCCGACGACCTTGCGCACTCAAAATGGTCAGAACACGCGCAATCGCTTGCCATGATAACCGGACTGATGCGAGAAGATGAAGAGAAACGTGCATTTGATGGATTGATATCGTCCCCTGACCTTGCGCGTGCCACGGTGTATTTCTCCCACTCTCTCTTTGAGGCAAACGTCCGCCATGGGCGCGGCGATCTGTTTCTCAGGAAACTGGATCTGTGGCGCGAGTATGTTAAGCTCGGTCTGAAGACGCCGTTGGAGAGTCCGGGCGCGAATGCGCGGAGTGATTGCCATGCATGGGGTGCGCATCCGATCTACCATGCTCTTTCTGGACTTGCCGGCATTCGGCCTGCCGCGTTGGATTATTCCAAGGTGGTTGTTGCGCCGTGTCCAGGTGGGCTTTCGTTCATACGGGCGCAAGCGCCGCATCCGCAGGGTGAGGTTGTCATTGACTTGCGCTTTGACGGAACAGGAGTGTCGGGAACGGTCACGTTGCCTCACGATGTTGATGGAATTTTCAAATGGTGTGGCATTGAAAGGCCACTTGCACCAGAAGAGAATAAAATTGAGATGAAAGGGAAAAACAAATGAGAAATGCTCTTGGGGTTGCCGTAGGTGCGGCAGTTGCATTGGTTGTGTGGCCGCTGGCTGCGGATGACGTTGTGTTTGAGAACAAGCGACTGACAC
>JAFUCW010000088.1 GCA_017459485.1 Eggerthellaceae bacterium
AGGTTCCGCAAGGGCGAGCAGCAAAGGCGGAGAGCGAAGCGAATCCGCCGCACCCACAGGTTCCGCCAGGCCCAACCAGCCCGAGCGAAGCGAAGGGCGGTACAGGTTGACCCGCATCACCCACGTTGCTGACGCAGGTGGTCGAAGAGTCAGCGAGGGGCGTCAGCGCGCTCCAGGTTCGCGCGCCTTTGGCGCGTAGCGTACTTCGGTACGCGAGCGACAAAACAAGCGCGAAGATGGGGTGCGATGGCGCCCCGCAGCGTCGGCCCGTTCCGCTGTTCGTAAGAACAGCGGAACCCAATGGTCGAAAAGTCAGCGAAAACGACGGCCGTGCCCATAATTGCCCCGCCTTCGCGACGAAGCGTACTAAGGTACGCGAGGCGCGAAACAAGGGGCAAGGATGGGTGCGTCCGTCGTTTGCAGCGTCGGCAAAGTCAGTTGACGGTGCCGTATACCTGCCCCCAGGCGTGCCCGTTAATCGCGCTGTTGAGCTGTTCGCACCAATCGGCGCGGTAGTAGTCGCCCGGCGGAAGGGACTCGACGATCTCCACAAGGTCTTCTGGCAAGTCCGACGCCTTCGCCGCCGTCACGGCATCCAAGCGACGCACGCATTCGGAGTCGGCGTAGAGCGCATCGACTAGCTGCTGGAGCAACCCATAGTCTTCGCTTCGCTCAAAGTTGGAAAGGGGCTTGCGATCGGGCATGGGGCTACCTGACCGCGTCCGTGCCCATCGTGGCGGCTACGAGCGCGCCGGTGTAGGAGGCTACGGCATTTCCGCATGCGCGCAAGAACTGCGCGCCCGCCGCACGAAGCACGCCCGCCGCGCTCATGGCAAAATCGGGATGCCAGTAGGGGTTTTCGTCGTGCGGGTCGCGCGCATGGACCTGGGAGACGTCTATCTGGACAAGCACAGGCAGGTCGCATGCATTCACCATGCGCCCCACAAGATCCGCCGCCTTGTCAGGGGCGGCGCCCGTCTGAATTCCCGCAACGCTCGCTTCGTATTCGACCATGACGGAAAGCGCCTCTTCCAGCGCTCCCCCACGCCAAGACACCGTACCGTATTCGTCAACCACTACACTGGCGAACACGGGACCGTCCCACACTTTGCGCACGCCCATAAGCGCGCATCGAAGGTCGTCTGCCCCCGCCATGCCGTTGAGGAACAGCGCATCAATACCGCTTTCGGAGAAAAGACGTGCCGCATCCGCATACTGGTCGCGGTTGGCGGTAAGGGAGGTCTTGCTCGTTGCGTCCAAGGGAAGCCCCGTCGGTCCGATCTCTGCAAGGACATGCTGGGCAGAGAGCTTCGCGGCAATCCCCAGCGCAGCGTTCGCAATCGTCTGAGCGCTGCCTTCGGCGCGCACATGGGCCAGCCTGGCACGCGTGATTCCCGCCGTGGGAAGCACAAGGCACTGCGCACCTGCAATCGACTCGAGCCTGAGCGGCTCGAGCACCGTCTCCGGCTCGGTCACCAGAAGAAGTTCGCGTTCCTGCTCCAAGTCGAACCCGCGTTCGCGCAATGCGGCGTCCAGCGACCCGGAAAGCACCAGCATGTCTTTATGGAAACGAAGGTGGATATCGGGCATGGCATCTCCTCTAATTGCAACATGGTCCTTGTGCGGCGGCATGGGGTTATTCCCCATGGTTCGCCTTCATCCCATTATAAACAAGGTCCAATTCATAAAACGCGCACGGCTCTGGCAAAAGTTCTGCGCATGTAGACGCTATACTACGAATGTCAAACTTATTAGGTATCCCTCCTAGAGTTTGATTAAAAGCTGCTCGTCGTCATCCCTCCCATTTGCGAGCAGCTGCACACACGTTCCTGTGGGTTCCCACTACTTGAAGGCCCGGAAACCCCGGGCCTTCTTCTTTTGCCATAGGGCGCCGCCCCTTCGGAATGTACAATGCCGCTACACCATGCCTGCGCGTTTCGCCAACTCGAAGTTGGCGGCAAGCCATCCGGGAACCGTGCCCGTGTCGAACCCATCGGAAGGATCAATCACGCAGGCGTACATCTCTTCTTCGGACAAGACGGCGTCAAGGGCGTCGGTTAGCTGGATTTCGTCGCCGGCTCCTGGAGGCAACGTAGCGAGTATCTCCATGACACGCGGCGAAAGCAGATAGCGACCGAACGAGCCCAGGTTAGACGGTGCGTCCTCAAGCGCAGGCTTCTCCACGATGGAGTTCACCTTCCACACGCCCGGCTCCACTTCGGTACCTGCGACAATGCCGTAGCGCGGAATTTCCTCGTCAGGCAAGGGCAGCACGGCAATAACGTTGGCGCCGCCATGCGCGTCCGATATCTCCATCATGCGCGGAAGGATGTTGTTGCCGGGCACGATCACATCGCCAAGCAACACGCAGAAGCGCTCTCCTGCGACCTGTTCGGCGCAGTGGACGGCATGGCCCAATCCAAGCGGCTCGTCCTGGTAGACAAAGCTCACGGGAAGCTCACCTGCATGCTTCACTGCCGCCGCAAGCGCGTCCTTCCCTTTCGCCTCTAGGGTGGCGATCAAGGCATCGTCGGGTGCGAAGTGATCCTCTATTGCCTTCTTCTCCCGACTGCTGACCACAACGACCTCGTCGGCAGCGGCGGCAATTGCCTCTTCGACGATGTACTGAAGGACCGGCTTGTCCACCACTGGAAGCATTTCCTTGGGAACTGCCTTGGTGACGGGAAGAAAACGCGTGCCCATGCCGGCAGCGGGAATGATGGCCTTCATATGAAACTCCTTGCTGAACAATCCTACCGAGAAAAGCCCACGTTCAAACGAGGGCCGAGTCCATTATACGCAATCAGCAGGACATGAGCCTCGAGACAAGCATGCGGCATACACTCGAAATACCGCTTATACGCCTCTGTGCGATTTTAGACGCCAACAGCGCAGTTCAACGAATGGAAGGGGCTGCGCTTGCCCAAGCGTGCCATCATGCGCCCTGCGACTCCTTCAGCACGCTTGACGTGGCGTCGGAGACCTTTTCGGCGCCCATCGAGCGCTCCACGAGCGCCAGCTGCTCTTCGACCGCCTTGAAGCGCCTTGCCGAAAACAGGATGTAGACGAACAGCGCAAGCCATACCAGCACATAGGCGGCAATGATGAATGGAGCGGAGGGAAGGATTGTGGCGTAGATTTCTTGCAGAACGGAATTCATGGGAAAGCTCCTAACGACAGGGGGGATCGGCTACCGGTCAAGCCGGCCCTTGAGGACATCAACGCGCAGCGCGATCAGTTCTGTACGCGCGCGGAAGCGATAGAGACCAAATGCGATGAGCAAAAAACCAAACAGCGCGCACATGAGGGGCACGAGCATGTCGGGGGACATGCCGGAATCCGTGCGGAAGACGACCGGATGGATGCTCGAAGGAATCAGTCGCGTGACCATGAACGAGATAGGCACGTCGACGAACATGACAAGGGAGAACACGCTCGCATAGACTGCCCGCCGCTCGGGTTCGTCCACTGCAGCGCGCAGGATGAACTAGGCGACCACGAGCAGAGTAAGGATAAGGTAGGTGGTCAAACGGGGCTCCCATGTCCACCACACACCCCACTCGAAGCGCGTCCACATCTCGCCGGTTGACATGGAGGCAATGACGAAGACAAGCGCGACTTCGGTGCACAGCTTCGCCTTCAAGTCGTAGACGGCGTCGCGCGTCATCAGGAAGCGGATGGCGAAAAACGCCGTGCCCCCCAGCGCGACCATGCTGGCAACGGCCACAGGCATATGGAAGTAGAAGATCTTCTGGGACAGAAGCAGCTGGTTGCCTATCATCTCGTCGCCAATGAGCTCTACACCGCTGACCTTTGCTCCAATGACCGGAGATGC
>JAFUCW010000089.1 GCA_017459485.1 Eggerthellaceae bacterium
CACCAGATTGATATGCAATGGAGATAGACTTCCTGACGATACGCCCCTACCCTGATGCCGCCATGAAGCCGAGAGTGAGCCCCATCGAGGTCAAGTCCGGGAAGCGCTACTCGCCCGTCTCTCTCAACAGGTTCAAGACGAAGTTCGCAAAGCGCGTTGGCACCGAGTACGTCCTCCACACCAAGCCTCTCAAGGTTGAGGAGGGCAGAGTGTTCTTACCGCTCTACATGTCGATTTGCCTATAGGCCCCCTGCTTTCAGCGTGACAACGTGACAACGGGGGTGACAACGGGGACGGAGGGTGTTGTCACGTTTTGCTGCGCGTATGGGAGGCCGATGCGCACCCAGGAGGTTGTGCGGAAAGCGGGGAACACGCGAAGCGCCTTTTAGGCAAGATGGCCGCTTCCCATGACAAGACGCCTTATAATCCGCCTATGAGGTAGCGGCCGATCAAGAGGAGAACGCCATGTTTGCAAAGAGGCTACTCTGCGCAGCTCTAACGATATGCGCATGCGCCCTGTTGGCTGGGTGTGCGAGCAGCACTGCAACACCTGCCGCATCGTCGGCCCATTCGGTGGGAAGCTCCATTCCCGAAGCGGCTGCCCCTGCAGCCTCATCTGCAGCAGTTGCCCCAGAGGCGTCATCCGCATCAGCCTCATCTGCTGCATCACCTACGACAACTTCTTCTAAAGTCGATGCGGCTCCCGTGCTCGTAGATTGCCCCGTGTCGCACAGCCCTCGGTCCGATGGCGTTTTCATCGACATCTCCATTCCGGACTTCAGCGCGCTTGGGTTCGCATACGGCGACAGCGTGGACATCGCCTTCTCGAACGGCTATGAGCTCAAGGGCCTGCCCTACTACAGCAGCACGTTGGTTGAGCCGGGCGATATGCTGCTTGTCGGCTTCGCGAATTACCCCTCCATCGAGGTAGGCGTATTCTACGGCGAAGACCTATGGGCGACGGCAGGCCTGTCGGACGGCGACACCGCAACCGTCACGCTTGCCGAAGAGGGCGCGTTCGCCGCCCTCCAAGAGGCGCTCGACCTAGCCTACACAGATGAGCGCACCGATTACCCAAGCGATGTCGCTTTCGCGAACCTCCGGGAGCTTTCGGGCGGGAATCTGAAGCCTGGCATGTTCTACCGTGGGGCGTCGCCCGTGAACAACAAACACAACCGGGCCGCTTATGCGAACACCCTTATTGCCGACGTGGGCGTGCAAGTTGACTTCAACTTGGCAGATAACAGCGATGAAATCGAGGAGTTCCTCGGAGAAGACGCCAAAGCGGGCATCGATGTCTCGTATTTCGAGGGCCTCCTTGGCGCAGGCAACGTCGTTGCAATCGACCTGAATGCCGCCTATAAATCCGAGGAGTATGCCCAGAGGCTGGCGGCTGGCCTGGTCGAGCTCATGCAGCACAATGGCCCTGTCTACATCCACTGCACTGCGGGCAAGGACCGCACCGGGTTCGTTTGCCTGCTGCTCGAGGCGCTTGCCGGAGCAAACTATCAGCAACTCGCCGACGACTACATGATTACCTACGACAACTACTATCGCATCAATGCGGTCAACGACGCAGAGAAGTACAACATCATCAAGGAGGAGCGGTTTGACAGCATGTTCCGCTGCATCGCCAAGATGGAGAAGGGTGCCGACCTCTCGGGCGTCGACCCTGCTGCTGCCGCCCGCGACTATCTGAAAACTGCTGGAATGACCGACGAGCAAATCGATCGGCTGACGGTCTACCTCCGCGAAGGCGTGACAGCGGAGGCGGAGGATGATGCCGCACCAAAGGCCGCCTGATACAACGAACAGGGACGGGTGCCTTTCGTCATCCTAGCCCGTCCCTGCTCATCATCTATCAATGGGTGAAAAGCACCCGTCCCTGTTCATCACGCTAGAGCATCTCCTCTGGGTTGTCTGGGTCGCCGTTCTCGAGCGCCTGCCGGCGTGCCGAATATGCGGCAAGGCCTGCTGCCGCCGCACCCAAGGCTATGCCAAGCGGGCCGAAGTGCAGGTCGTCGCCCGTTGCCGCAGTTCTCTTGGCGCTGCTGCTGGCGGCGCTCGATTGCTGGGAGCCGCTGGCTTTCGGAGGCGTGGGATTACTGTCGCTTGGCCGCGGGCTGCCGTTATCCGCAGGATCGCCGCCGTCTGTGGGGCCGCTTCCCCCGCCGCCATCGCTATCCTTGCGGCGCACGGTAACCGGCGCATCCTGATTCACGTCGTGGTTGGCGCCAATCTCGTTGCGCACCTGCATCTCGGCTGCCTCTTCTGCGAAGTTGGATACCATAAGCCTGGGCGCAGCGTCGCCCAACAAGAAGGGCCCTTCGTGGTCTGCGGTTCCCACGTAGTCCACGTCCTTGATCTTAAGCGAAACCTGATGGCTACCCGACCAGTCTGCAGGCACGGGGAGCTTCGCCGAATACACGGCGGTCTTTCCAGGTGCCAGCTCGTAGCCCGCCGCAACGTTAAGCAAGCCACCAGCCTCGTCCGCATAGGCCTTCTCTGCGCTAAGCAGCGTGAGGGGCGGCAGCACTTCCTCCTGTAAAGCCTCTTCCGCGTCGGCAGGTCGGGGGTCGCCAAGTGAGTAGCCGCCAGCGTACCGGGGACCGATGGTCATAACCTTGCCCGAGGCCGTCTCTGCAGGTGGGTTGTACACCGAAGCCTGCAGGGTGTCTTTCGAGAATTCCAGGCGCGCCGTCGACACCTCTTGCCCATCGTCGCCGATGAGCGCAACGTTTGCACCAGTAATGTGGACGTTGCCATCGTTTCGAATGGTCATTATGAATTCGGCGCTCTCGCCCGCAGTAACAAGCGGCATCGGAAGGGTCGAAGAAAGCATCGTCGGGCATACGCACACGGGAATCTCTGTGTACCACAGGGATGCCAG
>JAFUCW010000090.1 GCA_017459485.1 Eggerthellaceae bacterium
CACGCAGGCGGAGCCCAAGGACAACGGCGCATGGAAGGCCGAGCAGGCGGGCGAGGCCGACCTGGATGCGGTGAAGACCAGGGCCCAGAAAGACCTTGAGACGGCCAAGGCTGCGGCAAAGGCCGCGCTGGACGCCAAGTACAACACCGTGAAGGACAGCGGCGCCTACGACGAAACTGGCTTGGCTCAGCTCAAGGCGGCCTACGATTCCGCAGTCGCGGCAATCGAAGCGGCGACCGTGGGAGACACGCAGGCGGAGCCCAAGGATAACGGCGCATGGAAGGCCGAGCAGGCGGGCGAGGCCGAGCTCGATAGGCTGAGCCAGGAGGCAGCAAAGGCTGCGGCCAAGGCTGCACTCGATAACAAATATATTGGCATGAAGGGCAGCGGTGCCTACGACGAGGCTGGTAAGGCCGAGCTCCAGGCGGCCTACGATTCCGCGGTTGCGGCAATCGAAGCGTCCACCGTGGTGGATGCGAAGGACAATCCCCAGGCGGGCGGCGCATGGCAGGCGGAGAAAGATGGCGAGGCCGCGCTGAACGCAGTAGGGCGAATTACAAGTGGTCTTATTCCAACGGGTGACGAAGACAACGATGCTCTGACTGCCAAGCAGGTTACCTTCAACGGCAGAAAGTGGTACGTCATAGCGGACAGCTCCACCGATGCCACAGCGGGAACCGTAACGCTTCTTGCGGCCGATGAGAGCTTCGGCAAGATGAAATTCTCCGATACGGAGAACAGAGGCAACACCTACGCGAAGTCGAAGATCAAGGCGTATCTCGACGAGCTGACGACGACGGGCGAGTTCAACGATGTCGCCGACGCAATGGTGGATACGGAAAATGGCAAGCTGTACCTTTTGTCCGTAGATGAGCTTAATCGCGTACCGAAAAACGTGCGGATAGTGAAAAGCGGAGAAAGCTGGTGGACCCGGACGCCCCAATGGAGTTCGTATAATGATGCCGTGCGCTCCGTGAGAGGCTGGGATGGCTATATCGATACATTGAGCGCCTCGGTCGTTACCAATAATATGCTGGTCCGTCCGGGCCTGCAGCTTGACAAGGCGGCTGTCGTCTTCGACTCCGACACCCAGACGTTTACGTTGCGGCCCCATGAGCACAGCTTTACGTACTATTCCGACGGTGAGGCTACCATAACGGCGACGTGCGTAAGCTACGAGGGCAAGTGCACGCTGTCGGAGCGCAAGGCCACGCTGACCATTGCCGCTCCCACGCTGACCACCTACGGCCAGGTTGGCGAGGGCGTAAGCGCAGAAGCCGTCATTACCGATACGGATACCGTCCAGGGCGATGCGACGGTTGTCTACTACAAGGCAAACGATGCCAAGACCGGCAAGACCGGCGATGCGCTTGCCGATGCCCCCACTGCCGCAGGCACGTATTGGGCGGAAATCACGCTTGGCGAAGGCGATGGCGCTGCGACCGCTCATGTGGTCTATACCATCGCGGTGGGTCCCGCGACGCCTGCCGTAACAGCTACCTATGGCCAGACGCTCGCCGATGTGGAACTGCCATCCGGCTGGACGTGGGCAGACGATAGCCAGGACGTTGGCACCGTAGGCGAGCGCACCTTCAAAGCGAACTACACGCCCGTAACACCCGAGGATGAGGCGAACAGCAACGCCAAGAGCAACGTGGACGCTACCGTGACGGTGCTTAAGGCCGATCCGACAGCGGTTGCTCCCACGGCAACGGCGACTTATGGCCAGACCCTCGCCGACGTGGCATTGGCTAACCCCGAGGGGAACACGCCGGGCACCTGGGCATGGGCTGACGGCACCCAGAGCGTGGGCGATGTCGGAGAGAATGCACACAAGGCAATCTTCACGCCCACCGATACGGCAAATTACAATACCAAGGACGATGCGGACGTGACCGTGGTGGTTGCCAAGGCGGATTTTGCCAGCGTGACGTTCGCATTTGACCCAGCGCTTGACCCAGCGGAAGTCTTCTACACGGGAAGCGAGATCGAACCTGCGGTTACAGGCACTATCACAACGGATACGGGAGAAGGCCAGACGACATTCACGCTCGACTCGTCTGACTACACCGTTACCTACGGCAACAACATCAACGTCGGCACCGCCACCGTCACCGTGACGAGCACAGACAAGACCTTCACTACCGGCACGAAGAGCTTGGAGTTCACCATCAAGAAAGCCCAGAGCAACAACGTGACGGTGAGTTTGGCGGACTGGCCGTACGGCCAAGACGCTAACGAGCCGCACATCACGGCAGACTTCGGCGCCGACACGGCAACAATCGAATACAAGGCAAAAGACGCCGCAAGCAGCGCGTACTCGCAAACCGTTCCGACCGATCCGGGTGAATACACGGTAAGGGCCTACATCGAGGGAACGGACAACTATCCACTTGGAGTTGCGACGACAGATTTCAAGATAATAGAGGCAATAACGCTTACGCTTATCGGGTCTGCGGCCGACGGCGATGATGCCTTCGAGCCTTACGAGGTTCAGGTTCCCAAGGGCACG
>JAFUCW010000091.1 GCA_017459485.1 Eggerthellaceae bacterium
AACATCCACAAGGTCACCGGACCGCTTTTCTACGAAGCTTTGCACGACGAGTTGGCAGAGATAGAGGGCGAAAAGCAGGTGCAGAAGCGCGAATTCCGCTTGCGCGAATTCCGCGAGAAGATCAGCAGGATCAAGGTGCTTGACCCAGCGTGCGGATCCGGCAATTTCCTCACGGAAACCTATCTTGGACTGCGCAAGCTCGAGAACCGCGTGCTCGAAAACCTCTATGGCGGTGACACCGCCCGCCTGTTCCAGATGGACCCCATCATGGTCACGGTAGACCAGTTCTACGGCATCGAGATAAACGATTTCGCTGTGGAAGTGGCCAAGACCGCACTTTGGATAGCCGAGCTGCAGATGATCGAACAGACCCGCGAAATCATGGGCGTCTGGATTGAGCCGCTGCCCTTGAAAAGCAACGACAACATCCATTGCGCCAACGCCTTGCGCATGGACTGGAACGAGGTGCTTCCGGCAAGTGAGTGCGACTACATCATCGGCAACCCGCCGTTTTTGGGGTATTCCAACCAAAGCCCAACGCAGAAAGATGAAATGCGTGCTATCTGGATCGATTGCGACGGGAAGCCGATCAAGGCAGCGGGCAAGATTGACTATGTCAGTGCCTGGTATTACAAGGCCTCGCAGTATATGTTCGGTCAGAGATTATGTGCCGCATTCGTGTCAACTAATTCGATTTGCCAAGGCGATCAAGTGGCGCCAATATGGAAAACTCTCGATGACTTGTTTGGCACGCGTATAACGTTTGCCTGGAAAACCTTCGTGTGGAACAGCGAGGCGGCGAATCAGGCGCACGTGCACGTAGTGATTGTCGGCTTTACGACGGATAGGGATGTCGCAGAGGGCCAAAAACGTCTGGTGTTCGACGCCCATTCAGAGGGGAGGGTTGTCTCGAACATAAACGGCTACCTTTCTGACGCGCCGAACGTGTTCGTTGAGCCACGCAAGAAGCCTCTCTCTGACATCCCGGCAATGCAGACGGGCAATAGGCCAGCTGACGGCGGCCATTTGATCATCGAGGGCGAAGACTACCAGGCATTTGTTGCAGAAGAGCCTGGTGCCGTGCCCTTTATCAGGCCGTTTCTTGGTTCCCGGGAGTTCATCAACGGACTGCAGCGCTGGTGCCTTTGGCTTGAAGGCACGACTCAAGAGGATATCCATCGTTTGCCCAAGGTTGCCGAGCGCGTCGAGCAGTGTCGGCAAGACCGCCTTGCGGCACCCGACGAAGGACGGCGTAAACTGGCGGCTCAACCGCATTTATTCCGCGAGCAGAAGTGCAGCGACCACCCTTACCTGGTTGTTCCTTCGGTTTCGAGCGAGCGTCGGCATTACGTACCAATCGGCTACGTGAGCGCAGAGACAATTTGCAGCAATTTGGTATTTATCGTCCTCGACGGTGGTATATACGAGTTTGCGATCATGTCCAGCCAGATGCATAACGCATGGATGCGCGCAGTGGCAGGTCGCTTGAAGAGCGACTACCGCTATTCGCAAGATCTCGTTTACAACACGTTCCCATGGCCCAGCCCAGCGCCGGAGCAGAGGCAGCGCATCGAAGATTGCGCCCAGCAGGTGCTCGATGTGCGCGGCAACTACCCCGACAAATCGCTAGCCGACCTCTACGACCCCGATAAGATGCCGTCAGTTCGAAGGCAGGCCCACCAGGCGCTCGACGGTGCAGTCGAGGCTGCCTATGGTGTGGATTTCGGCGGCAACGAAGAGAGGATAGTCGCCCATCTCTTCAGGCTCTATGCCGATGCGGTCGAAAGGGAGAAGTGACGAATAAGGATGGGGGCAACTCACTGTTTCGCTGATCGCATCAGTTTCAGCCTCTTTGTCTATCATTATCGCTGCTCTTACTTTCGTGCGATGTGTTCGATAGGGAATGCCCTATCAGCTGTGCGAGTTTCCATTGATTACATTACCATAATAGTATATACTAAAATATATACTATTATGGGAGGTGAGAGCGATGATAACGGCAAAACTGATAGCGAACGGGGGATCTCAGGCAGTGCGCTTGCCAAAGAGCTGCCGGTTCGACGGCGAAGAGGTCTATGTGAACCGTATTGGCGAAGCGGTAGTGCTTACGCCAAAGAAAAGCGACATGTTTGCGTCGATGCTGGCGGCAGCCGACTTGTTCACGGATGATTTCATGGAAGACGTTGAAGACCTGCCCCAGCAGGAGCGGGAGGGCATGCAATGAAGTACATGCTCGACACCAACATCGTCGTTTTCGCCAAGAACAATAGGCCCGAAGTCGTACTCGAACGCATGCGGCACTTCGACCCTGGTGACCTATGCGTGTCGGTGATAACGCTTGCGGAGCTCGAGTACGGAGTCTTCAACAGCTCGAACCCGGAACGCAATCAGCTTGCTCTCACGCTGTTTTTGGCGAACATCGACATCGTTCCCTTCGATGATAACGCCGCGGTCGAGTACGGTCGCATTCGTGCCAAGCTAAGGCGCGAGGGCGCGCCTATCGGCGCCAACGACCTGATGATTGCGGCCCATGCGAAGTCCCTTGGCATGACGCTTGTCACGAACAACACACGTGAGTTCTCTCGCGTCGAGGGGCTTTTGCTCGAAGATTGGGCGAGCTGAACGGCAACGCAAGCGGTACCATTCGCCTCAAAGGCAGGTTCGGCATGCTCCGGTTTGCTCTAGAAGTCAAGCCGGACGAAGCTTTTCGCCAGCTCGTCTAGGCGCTCTTCCACATACGCCTCGATGTTTCTGTCTAGGGCGCGAATCTGCTTTTGCACATCGGCAAGCCGCTCCTTGACGGGAGCCATGCGTTCTTTCACTTCGCGCTTCTCCGAGAAATTGAAAAAGCCCTTGGACTTCTTCTCGTCTTTGAGTTCGTCAAGCTCTGCCTGGATGCTCGCTTCCTGTGCGCACAGTTCCTGCCGCTGGGCAACTTCTTCCGGGTGGGAGCCGGTGTACTCTTCGCGAATGTGGACGGCATGGGCATCGCGCTTGCTGTCCCACGAATCCTTCTGCCCGGGAATCTTCAGGTCGGAGCTGCGCACGGGAAACGGCATGCGCTTCCATTCGCCTTCGACCAGCTCGTAGCAGTCCAGACGCTCTGCCGATGAGGCAATCTCGATGCAGTTTTCGTACATGAGCGTGTTCTGCACGTATTTGTCGGGCTCTATCATGGCGGCGTTGTCAAAGGCGACCAGGCACTGCTTCGCCTGGTCGACCACCTTGTCAAGGTCTGCCTTCGTGGGATGCTCGAGTTTCTTGTACCCGTCGACGATGGATTGCCAGCCGGTTGCGATGGCGTTGTTCAGGCTGCGCACATCTTGAATCGGGGGAGCAGCAGATGCCTGGACCACTTCCGCCAGCGCAGCCAGGGCGATTGCGGCCACCTCTCCCAAAAGGCCCCCGGGCGCCGATTGGCTCTGGTCTGCAGGAGCTTGGTTGGAGACCGGGATTTGCACGGGCTGGGCTACCTGCGCCGCAACTACGGGCACAGGGGCGCCCCCTTCATCTGCCATGAGCTTCTTGGCCTCTTCGAGCGTGTATTTGGTGCCGCACCCTTGGCACACGAACATGCCTTCCTGCTTCACGAAATCGGATTTGCCGCACAGTTCGCATACGGGCATGGGATGCTCCTTCCTTTCGGGCAAAGACGATTATACCGCCATGCGATGCGGCTTGCTCGACTGTCCAGGGTTTTTGCTCGCTACTCTTCACGCTTTGCAGCGCTTTGCAGCGAAGCGCTTTTCTTGTAGGTGGTTGCAAAGGAATGCGAGTGGTAGCGCAGCGCTGCAAGCGCGTCGTTTGAAAAGGCGTCGGAGCATGCGGCGTGAAAAAAGGCTTCGACTCGTTGGCTTGAGTCGAAGCCTTCTGCGTTGCAAGTGGAATGCAGCGCTATTCGCGCTACTTCAGTATCTTGATCTTGCCGATCAGGGGCAGCTCGGTCATTTCACTGTGATAAGCCTGGATGGTGCCCATGATCATCATCACGAACAGGTAGATCTCGATGACGACGCCGATGAGGATGACCGAGA
>JAFUCW010000007.1 GCA_017459485.1 Eggerthellaceae bacterium
GCACAAGCTCCGGGTCAAGAGCGCTGGTCGCCTCGTCGAAGAGCATGACGTGGGGTTCCATGGCACGCGCACGTGCGCTGGCCACACGTTGCTGTGGGCCACCGGAAAGCTGACTGGGCATGTAGTCGGCGCGGTCGGCAAGGCCCACGGCTTCCAGGTTTTGCATTGCCACGCGTTCCGCCTCTGCTGCGCTGCGCTTGAGCACCTTGCGCTGGGCCAGCATGACGTTTTTCTTCGCTGTAAGATGGGGGAAGAGGTTGAATTGCTGAAAGACCATGCCCACGCGCTCGCGCAGCTTGTCCACGTTGGTCTTCGGATCGGTGATCTCTTGCCCTTCGATGAAGATCTTGCCGCCTGTGGGAGTCTCGAGCAGGTTGATGCAGCGCAGCATCGTCGACTTGCCCGAGCCGGAGGGGCCCAGCACCACGACCACTTCGCCGCGTGCGATGTCGATGTTCACGTCGCGCAGGACCTCCAGGTCGCCGAAGCGATTGGAAAGGTGCTGGATGGAGATCATGGGCGGGCCAGCTGCGGGGGCAGCACCAGTGACAGCGATGGACGCAGGAGCCGCGCCCTCCACGGCGCCGTTCCGGTCTTGCATTGTCACGGCGGAGGCAGCGGGAGTGCCGTGTGCGCTATCGACCACGGGTATCCCCCTTCCGAGCACGTGCGTAGGCCGTATCTACGGCACTGGCAGCTTGGGCGTACTCGAGCCCGCCCGCACTTTCGTCGGATGCACCGCTTTCGGCAAGCTCTTCCGCCATCTGCTCGAACGCTCCACGGCGGTTCTTGCGCTTAGTGGGCGCGCTGCCGCCTTCGTCTGACAAGGCAAGGCGCTTTTCCAGGATACCCACCACATGGATCAGCGGCAGCGTGACCACCAAGTAGAACAACGCTGCCACGATGTAGGGGGTCATGTTGCCGGTGTTGGCGACCACGGAACGCGCATAGAGCATGAGCTCCATAACGCCCACGGCGGCCAACAGCGACGTGTCCTTGTACAGCAGGATGAACTCGCTGGTCATAGTGGGGATGACGCGGCGGATTGTCTGAGGGATGATCACGGAGAACATGGTCTGGACGGCGTTCATGCCAAGTGAGCGAGAGGCTTCGAACTGACCTTTCGGGATGGACTGAATGCCGGCACGGAAGATTTCGCACATGTAGGCGCCCGAGTTGAACGCGAGCACGAGGACGGCGAGCACATAGTCGTTGAGCTTGATGCCCATGAGCGGAAGCCCGAAAAACGCGATGTAGATCTGCAGGAACAGCGGCGTGCCGCGCACCACGCCCGTGTAGACGGCCGCTATCGCATGCAGGATGCGCGATCGGAAAATCTTCATGAACGCGAAGGCCAGACCGATGGGAATGGCCAAAGGGAACCCCAGAAGGACGAGCAATAAAGAAAGCAACCATCCCACCACTAATGATGGAATGGATGAGACAATCAACTGGGGGTTGAGGAACAAGCGCAGCACTGGCACGGAGTTCCACGTTTGGACTGCGGGTTGATCACTCAGCCAGTCAACAAGCTGCTGGACAGGACTGGCGCTGGTCACGTTGATTTCGGGGCTGTCGGGCAGCGCGACCTCTTCCCCGTCGTCGCGCACGTAGCTGCCTGAAAGCGAGACTGCGCCCTCCACGTTGGGGAGCGCGACCTCGTACACTTCGACGCGCAGGCGCTGGCCCTCTTCCAGGGGGTCCGAAAACATCACGTGCGCGGAAGCTTCAGTCGCGTCCAGAGAGATATCATGGTCAGGGTCGACCCGGTCCGTGCCCTCGAGCACCGTCACGCGCACGTTCGTAGCTTCGGTGAACGCAGAGCCCTGCGGAAACGCCAACGTCACTTCGGAAATGGACTCCCCTTTGTCGACTACCGCTTCCCAGGTAATGCGCGTGGGCACGCCTCCGAGCACGTTGGTCGTGCCCGACTCGTTGCTGCGCGCAGTGGCGGTGTCGTTGGTCAACGCGAAGCCCGCCGCCGGAACCAGCCAGAGCAAAAGCGAGAGCACAAGCGCAGTGCGCAGGTATCGGGCGAACAGTTCTCTCATCGGTTTTGCCATGCGCATTATTATACCCACACAGCTAGCCAGGATGCGCGAAGACGCACGTTTCGGAAAGGCGAAGCATCTGTCGGCTTCCTCTCCGAATGACGAATGCGTACCTGGTTCTAATTCATCCTTAGAAAAAGCCTGCCCCGCCGACGCTGTGAGCGGGCGGGGCAAGAAAAGGAAGCCAGAGGCATCGGAGAAGACGAACGGCTGCGCTACTCGCGAAATCTGCGAGCTTCCCGATTGTCGAAAGGAAACGCGCGGCGCTCTCGCAAACGGCGCATTCGTACCTAGTGCGAAAGCATCATTAGAGGTTGGCAGTGAGCAGCTTGTCCATGGTGCCGTCGGACTTGATTTCCTCGAGTGCCTTGTCGATCGCGGCGGTGAGCGCGGCGTTGTCCTTGTTCACAGCAATGCCGTACTGCTCCCCTGTCGGAATGACGGCAAGGATTTCGCAGTCGTCGTATTCGCCGTTCACATGCGCCTCTGCCACCGGCTGGTCGTACACAGCCGCCTGGATGGCGCCCGTGCGCAGCTGGTTGAGCAGGTCGGGAGTCTCCTGGTAGGGAGTGTAGGCGTTCCCAGACAAGTTCTCTTCGATCCACGCTTCTCCCGACGTGCCGGACTGGGCACCGACAGGCAGGCCGTCAAGCGCGGTTTTGGCGGCATTCACGTCAGATGCCGTCATCTTAGCATCCTTGAGCACCACGATAGCAAGGTTGGAATCGTAGTAGCTTTCGGAGAAGTCGACGTCGTTGGCGCGGTCGGGGTCGATGGTGATGGCAGAGATGGCCACGTCGGCGGCACTGCCACCCGCAACGGAGGTGATCAGCGTGTCGAACGCC
>JAFUCW010000092.1 GCA_017459485.1 Eggerthellaceae bacterium
CCACCTCTCTATAGATTATCTCGATGTCCTGGCAGCCCGCATGGAACAGCTTGACGATGTCGGCGTTGGTGAAAAGCGGCTTTAGGCAGCAAAGCGAATCGAGTTCGAAGGGATCGACGATGACGTTTTCGTCTTCTGTAGCCATCTGCAGCAGGCACAACTGTGGGTAGTACGTCTTTTCGCGGAGAAATTCGGTGTCGATTGCGAGGACGGGAGACTGCGAGGCGCGATTGACGAATTCGGTAAGCTCGTCCTGGGATACGATGTACACGGTAGAGTCCTTGGGCATGGTCTAGATTCCAATATTGTTCTATGATACCAAGAGGACGGAAGCTATGAAACTGCTCGTATTGAACAACATCTCTGCTGGGCCCGGAGACGGAGCCATCTATGACTTTGTCCGCATGTTCTCCAAAGCGGGAGACGAGGTGCTCATTCGCTCGGCAGACGAGCAAAGCGACTTTCCGGCGCTCCTTGCCGACGCATCGCGCTTCGACGTGGTTGTTGCAAGCGGCGGAGATGGCACGATAGCGCACGTGTGCTACGAGCTGCGCTACACCAACATTCCCATTCTCGTCTACCCTTCGGGCACGGCCAACCTGATTGCACAAAACATCCTCCATCCGTTCGAGGCACCTTCGCTTGCTGCGCTTGCGCGCGAATGCCGTACCATGCGGTTTGACCTTGGGGAGTTCGATTTCGGCGAAGATCGCGTTGGATTCATGATGATGGCAGGCTGCGGATTCGATGCCACAATGATGTCTGCCGCGAAGCCGATGAAGGACCGTTTAGGGCCGGTTGCCTACTTTCGAGCCGCATTTGACAACGCTTCTCCTCAGGTTGCAGACATCTCGCTTGACGTAGATGGGCAGCACGTCGAGACCAAGGGGGTGGGCGTGGTGTGCATGAACTTCTCTAAAGTTCAGTTCGATGTGAGCTTTGGATTGGCGAACCTTCCTTCGGATGGCCTGATCGACGCATGCATTCTGGCAACCCAGAACGCTTGGAACCTGCTACCTACTGCATTGGGTGCCGCGCTCGACCGAAGCGGCAAGACGCTTGGGCAATCGGACATTCTGAAGTACTACCGAGGGCGCGAGATACGCGTCGAGACGAACCCTCCCCTTCCCGTCGAGTACGACGGCGACGCCATTGAGAGGACGACGCCTTTCACCGTGCGTGCATTGCCGGGCGCCGCGCGGCTGATCGTTTCCCAGGAATGCATCGACGAGTTTGGCGAGGCTGGCGAGCAGCACTAGGAAGCGTCCTGCCCTTCGCTTTCTTCCTGCTTCTGTTGATTCGATCGGTACTTTTCGAGGTTGCTGTTGTAGCGCATCTGAATCAACTCAAGGATGATGGCGAACACCATTGCAAAGTACACCATGAGCTTTTCGCCATGCATCTCGAGCACTTCGATGCCCGAGTTGATACCAAGACCATCAAGCACAAGCAGCACGCCGATGGCGGCAATGAACACGACGGCAAGAATCTTCATTTCCGTATGACGACTGATGAAGTCGCCAATCTGGTCGATAAACAGCATCATCAAGATAATGGCGCTGATCACCGCGATAATCATGATGATCAGGTGATTCGCAAGCCCGACTGCTGTGATCACCGAGTCGATAGAGAAAACGATGTCCATAACCATGATGGTCCCGACCGCCTGAGTAAGGCCGATCAGGTGGATGCCTGCTTCGTCTTCATTGTCCTGAGCCTTGATTTCGGTCAGCGCGAGCGTCGATCGGAGCTCTGCGATGCCCTTGTAGATCAAATAGAGTCCGCCGGCGTAAAGAACTCTGTCCCTGATAGAGAACGCATGGAAGAAGAAGGGCAGGTCAATGGTGAAAAGGGGATCTGTCATATGGACGAGCCACGAAGCGAAGCAAAGGAACAAGACACGCATGAGCATTGCGCCCACAAGTCCAAGCTTGCGCCCGATATGCTGCTTGTCATCGGGTAGACGGTTGGTTGTCAATACGATGAAGACGATGTTGTCGACGCCGAGGACGATTTCAAGGAACATCAGCGTGAGCAGGCTTATCCAAGCTTCTGCAGTAGTGAAAATGGAAAAGTCAATCAATTCGTTACCTTACTGAACAAGACGAGCGCCGACGTAATACGAGTTTTCGGGAAGTCCATTGACGTTGTAGACCTCGTCGAGCGGGCAGGCGGAGACGGTCCAGTGCAAGACGCGGTCGTCCATCTGCACCGTGCCATTCTGGTACGTGTTTCCCGACTGGTCGACGCCGGATTCTCCAAACGTCGAATCCGTCCAGCCCTGAGCCGCGATTCCTGCAGCAATCGCCTCTTCGATCGTGTCGGACGTGAAATGCGCGTATTTCACCTTAAGATCCACCCCGTCTGCAAGGTAGGTGGTGAAACGCCAGGTACTCGCAAGGAAATGGGCGGCATCCGAGACTTCGACGCGTCTGAGGTTGCCTTGGAACAGTTCGACGGAACGGTCGTAGGGCACATCGGACGGAATCTTCACCAAGTCGATCGAATTCGGGTCAGGCTCTTCCCCTTCGCGTGCATAGAGTGCATCGACGTCGATGGTTTGGTATCCTGCGGAGGCAAAGGCTTCCCTAATGCCATTGTTGTCCGAATCTACGTAGTTGTTGAGGACGGGAAGGTTGAGGTCCCTGCCCTCGTTGATGGCAAGTGCGATGGTTTCGGCGTAGCGTACTGGAGCGTTGACTACGTCGTTGTAGATGCGCATACCGATAAGAGAGGCTATGAGCAAAGCTGCTAATCCAAGACCAACTATGGCAAGTTTGATGTTGCCCGGAATGTGCATGCCACGACGAACCGCAGGTGCCGACATGTAATGGACGGAACCCACATGTGCATAGTCTTGTTCGATATGTGCTTCGTTGTCCGTGTCGCACCTCCACATAGTTCGCGGTATAGTATAGCGCAAGAAATTGTATGCCACTTTTCTCTCTCGGAGGGCATAGAGATGCCGCAGACGAAAGATATCCACGTAGACACGATAACAGACGCTGTCGCTCGCATGTGCATCGAGGCTGCATGCGACCTGCCGCAGGACGTTGAAGATGCGCTGAAGCGTGCTTTGAATGACGAGGATTCCGACTTAGGCCTCTACGCGCTCAATAAAGTGTGCGAAAACGCCCGCATGGCGCGCGAAGAGGGAGTCCCCTTGTGCCAGGATACGGGAATGGTCGTCGTGTTCTGCGAGATTGGGGCCGACGTTCGCATAATAGGCGGCCTTTTGGAAGACGCGGTCAACCGAGGCGTTGCCCGCGGGTACACAGATGGCTATTTGCGCAAGTCGACGGTTGTCGATCCCCTGTTTGACAGGTCCAACGCGTGCGACAACACCCCTGCGATCGTCCATGTGCGCTTTGTTGAAGGTGACCAGATTGCCCTGACCGTTCTTCCTAAAGGGGCTGGTTCGGAAAACATGAGCGCGTTGGGCATGCTTAAGCCCGCTCAAGGCGTAGATGGCGTAGTCAGGTTTGTGGTCGATGCGGTCGTTCGCGCGGGCGGCAATCCCTGCCCGCCGAGCGTCGTAGGCGTAGGCATAGGAGGAAACGCCGAAAAAGCGCTTGAGTTGTCCAAAGAAGCCCTCAGGCGCGAAATAGGATCATCACACCCGGATTCCCGCTATGCCGAGCTTGAGCGCCGAATCCTTCACGAACTGAACGCCACAGGTATTGGTCCGCAAGGATTCGGCGGGACGGTGACGTCGCTCGCCGTTCACATTGCGTCCTACCCTACCCATATTGCCATGCTGCCAGTGGGCGTGACCATCAACTGCCATGCAGCCCGTCATAAGAAGGTGGTCCTATGACCAGCGAATTGAGCATTGCCACTCCGCTTGACCGAGCTGTCGCACGGAGTTTGCGTTGCGGTGACATCGTGCGCATCAGCGGTGTCGTCTACACGGCGCGCGACGCAGCGCACGCACGCATGATCCAGTCGCTTCATAGCTCAGGTGAGCTGCCTTTCGACATAATAGACCAGGTAGTTTACTACGCTGGCCCCTCTCCCGCCAAACCAGGTTCCGTCATAGGGTCGTGTGGCCCTACCACCGCCGGACGGATGGACGCGTTCACGCCCGATCTGATCGATGCGGGGCTTGCCGGGATGATCGGCAAGGGGCCGCGCAGCGTTGAAGTGATGGAATCCATGCAAAAGCACGGGGCTGTTTACTTCGCTGCAGTGGGAGGCGCAGCGGCTCTTACCTCAAAGTCGATTGTCGAAGCCGAAGTGATCGCATACGAGGACCTGGGCCCCGAAGCCATCAGGCGACTTGTTGTGAAAGACTATCCTTGCGTGGTGGCCATAGATGCGCAAGGAACGAGTATCTACGAAACCGGTCCTGCTTTGTATCGTGCACAAAGCGTATAGTGCTCCTTGACGCATTCGCACAAGCCAAGGCGTGGTTGCCACGGCCTCTCCTTATATGCAGGTCGGAACTCTGAAATAAGGTGTATCGAGTCACGTCGATTATTCATTCTAGCCATAGTGACAGATGCGTCGAATTGGACCAGTTCTTGCACGTTACGAACGAACCGACATGTCGGGGTTGATTTCCATGGATTGGAAGCGGTTCGCCATGTATTCGTCGTCGAAGTTTTCAGCGTAGAACTGCTCTACTCCGGGCGCCGGCACGTGCCCCGCCTTGCGCGCACCCCAGTTGTCGAGCGCCTGAAGCGTCATGACGCAGTTTACAAGCATTAATGAGGCGCATACAACCGTCACGCCATAACGAAGCTTCCATGGAATGAGGTTGAAAAGCCGTAGGAAAATCGGAAGGAGAAGCTTGATCCATACCGTTCCAAGAACGCCGAACATGGAGGCGAAGAGCAGGCAGGTACGCCCACCGAACAAATCGCCAAGGAATTCGTTCGAGTAATCCCATGCCTTCGCACCGAACGAAACCTCCATGAACCAGCTGACGAAGTATTCGAACGCACCGCCAATGATGGTGCAGACAATGAAAATGAAAATGATGTTGCGGTCTTTGAAGCGGTTAAGCGCTATGGTCATGAGTACGGCGCCGATGCCGTAAATGGGCGAGAAGGGACCCCAGAGCAGGCCAGCGCGGTCCTGAAGGACGCCAGGTTCAACGACGACCATGTGGAAGATAATCTCGAAGCTTAGACAG
>JAFUCW010000093.1 GCA_017459485.1 Eggerthellaceae bacterium
CGAAGCTCATGTGCGACGAGGCTGCCGCAGCGGGCGCCCATGCGGTGAAATTTCAAACCTACAAGGCAGGAACGCTTGCATCGAAGCATTCGCCTTCGTATTGGGACACGAACGAGGAACCTGCGACCAGCCAATATGAGCTGTTCCAGAAGTTTGATTCTTTCGGTCAGCCTGAGTACGAAGAGCTTGCAACGCACTGCAAAGGCATTGGTGTCGATTTCTGCTCCACGGCGTTCGACTTCGAAAGCGCCGACTACCTTGAGCCGCTCATGGACGTCTATAAGGTGTCTTCTTCGGACCTGACGAACCTTCCTTTCATCCGTTATCAGGCGGCGAAGGGCAAGCCCATCGTCATGTCGGTGGGCGCGGCGAACCTGGCCGAAATGCAGGCGGCGATGGCGACAGTGCGCGAGGTGAACGACAAACCGCTTGCGCTGCTGCATTGCGTGCTTGAATATCCTACGCCCTATCAAGACGCCAATTTGCGCCGTATTGCGGCGTTGCGCGAAGCGTTCCCCGACTGCATCATCGGCTACTCCGACCATTGCAAGCCCGATGCGAGTCACGATGTGGTCAAGATTGCTTATGCGATGGGTGCAACGGTAGTAGAGAAGCATTTCACGCTCGACAAAACGCTTGTGGGCAACGACCATTACCACGCTATGGACCCCGACGACGTGCGGGGAATCCTGGAGGGCGTGGCGTTTGTGGAGAAGCTTTTGGGCACCGCGGAACTCGAGTACAGCGAAACGGAATTCTTTGCTCGCCTGAATGCCCGTCGATCATTGGTGGCTGCGTGCGACATACCCGCTGGTACAACGATCGAAGAGCGTATGCTTACCTTCAAGCGTCCCGGCACAGGCGTACCTCCTTCGCGAATCGATGAAGTTGTGGGCAGGGTGGCGTCGGCGGACATTCCGGTGGATACCGTCATAATGAACAACATGATTGAATAGACAGCTGCGCTTGGCCAAAAGGGCAGCCGGCGCATTGCGCAGGCCCGCGTTTTGTTCCACAAAGTCGCTGGTCGGTAAAGTCGGCTCATCGTCGGTGCCGAGGCTGCATTTCGCGCCTTGGTTTCGCTGCAGCAAAAGCGCGGAAGAGCGCCTTTGCCTGCATCTGCCCACAGGTTGCCTACACATTTCTCCCACTTCGCCCCACTCGAAAGCTGAGGCTTACTAACACCATATATAGTGGCAATTGGTTATGCGTCCACCGCATCTGGTTTTGGTGCACGAAGATGGGTGCAGCCAAGTGTCGTCTGGTGGAAGAAAATGGCCTAAAAATGTTAAAAAATGTTGCGAAGTGGGGAAAAGTGTCATAGAATGCATCATGCAGGGTTGAAAGTGGAATGGAAAGGAACCTGTGGACGAGGCAAGGAAACGTATCGACTTGAACGGCGAGTTCCGTTTCAAAGTGGATGCGAAAGGCCGCATGTCCCTTCCTTCGAAGTTTCGCAAAAGCCTTGCAGAGGATCTGGTAGTAACCCCGGACCTTGACAGCGAGCATTTGATGGTTTTCGAAGAGCGCGATTTCAACGATTGGGTCGAATCCCTGTTCGTTGATCGCTATGGTGGGTTCCATCCCTCCAATGCGAAGCACCTCAACATGCGTCGCGCGCTGAAGGCTCGTTCCTTCAACGTAGAAGTCGACAGCGCGGGTCGTATTCTGCTTCCGGCAGATCAACGAGCGCTTGCGCACATCGATCGCGATGTTGTCATAGTGGGGAATACGGGTTACTTCGAGGTCTGGGACGCGAAGCGTTATGGCGAAAAGAGCGCCCAGGTCGACCTGACCGAACTGCTCGTTCGCCAGTAAAGACGTGGGCGATTTGACAAACGCATATCGGCATATTCCGGTCCTGGCCGCCGAGTGCCTCGAACAATTGAAACTAGAAACGAAGCACACGTTCGTGGACGCAACACTCGGCGGAGCAGGGCATTCCGTACTCGCAGCTGCAGTTTTAGGGCGCGAGGGCTTGCTCATCGGCATCGACCAGGATGCCGCCGCATTAGAAGCGGCGCAAACTCGGCTCCTGGAACTACCCCCCGATCAGCGCCCCGAATTGCAACTGCTGCACGGCAACTTCGGTCTTCTTGACCAGCTGCTTCTGGAGGCGAATGTGCCCGGCGTGGACGCGTTTCTGTTCGACCTGGGCGTTTCGTCTTACCAGATAGACACGACAGCACGCGGCTTCTCCTTCAAGGAGACGGCCCCACTCGACATGCGGATGAATCCGGGGAAACAAACCATAACCGCTGCTGAGATCCTGAACTCCTACAACGCACCAGATCTCACCCGGATCATCCGTGACTACTCCGACGAGAAGTGGGCAAGCCGCATCGCGGATTTCATTGTGGAGGCCCGCAAGACCCGTCCGTTCGAAACGAGCGACCAGCTTGTCGAAGTCGTGAAGGCGGCCATCCCCGCACGTGCGCGCCGCGAAGGCGGTCATCCCGCCAAGCGGACGTTCCAGGCACTGCGCATCGAAGTCAATTCCGAACTTGACGTGCTCGAACATGTTTTGGAAGCGGCGGTGCGCTGGCTCAATCCCGAAGGGCGCATTGCGGTGATCAGCTACCATTCGCTTGAAGATCGCATCGTCAAGAATTGCTTTTCCCGTCTGTCGGCAGGATGCACCTGTCCGCCCGACTTGCCCATGTGCGTATGCGGAAACGTGCCGATATTGGACGTTGTCACAAAAAAGCCCATTGTCCCTTCGCCTGAAGAGGTAGCGCGCAATTCGCGTGCAAGAAGCGCCAAATTGCGTGTTGCACGCAAATGTGCCTAATAAATGCGACTTCGCCTCGCATATGCAGCAATAAACGGAGAAGGGGGCGATACATATGGCAAGTGCAGCTCGAGCATATGAACGCACATCTGCCGCTCCCCGCCGCGAGCAGGTCTCCCTGCGCGTGGTCCCCGGTGGGCGCACCGAGAGCGCCTTGTCTCCGCAGGTCGTTTTCCTTGCCAAGATGTTCATGGTTGCCTTGGCGATCTTCGCCGTGGTCGCATTCCTTCGCATCGGGCTTGCATCGGCAACGGTGACGACCACGCTCCATACCGAAGAGATCAACGCTCAGGTAAACGACATTCGCTCTGGCAGCGCTCACTTGGAAGTGACCGAAAGCACGCTTTCGAATCCCGTGTCGATCAAGACCACTGCCACGGGCCAGCTGGGAATGAAGGCTCCAACGGAAGTCGACACGGTTGTGCTCGAGCCCGACGTGGTCGTCTACGACGCAGCAGGTAATCTCTCCCTTGCACGCAGCCTGAGCGCGGACGTCCAAGGTTAAGGTTGTCATATGGCAGCTCGCGGTGCACGGTCCCGCTCGGGTAAGGGCGGTGGGGAAGGCCGTACCCGTTCTCGTGCCACAACGGTTCCCACCTCGTTCGATCCTGGAGCGCGCCTGAACCTCCTTTTCGGCATCTTCGCCCTGCTTGCCGTTGTCATCGCAGGTCGTTTGGTCTTTTTGACGTTGGTTGTCGGGCCTGAGAATGCCGAAAAGGCGGCCGATACGCGTACCATTTCGGTGGAGTTGCCCGCCCGGCGGGGAACTATCTACGATCGCAACGGCATCGTGCTGGCGAAAGACGTTGACGCATCAACCATTTATTGCAATCCCTACGAAGTGACCGACGTCAATGGAACGTCGGCGCAGCTTGCTGCCATTTTGGGCGGCGAGTCAACCAGCTACATAGAGCCCCTGTCCACGCCCGATACCTCTTTCGCCTACATCTTCCGCAAGGCCGACAAGGATCTGGGTGACAAGATAGAGGCTCTTGGTTTGGAAGGAATCTACACCATCGACGACTCGAAGCGGGTGTATCCGTGCGGCCAGACGGCGGGTCAGGTGGTTGGCATATGCGATGTCGACGGGCAGGGCCTGACTGGCCTTGAGCTTTACTACGACGACATCCTTAGCGGGGAAAACGGCGAGCTGGTCGTCGAGCGGGGGCAGAATGGGTTCCCGATCGCCGGTGGGCTGAACCTGCGCACTGCCGCCAGAGACGGCGAGGACATCATGATCGCCATAGACCTTGACATGCAGGAGTACCTCGAGGCGCGTCTGGCCGTCGCTGTGTCGGAAATCGGCGGCAAGACGGGAAACGCGCTGCTCTACGACGCCGGCACGGGCGAAATAGTGGCCATCGCCTCCACGCCTTTCTTGGATCCCGGCGACCGCGAGAACATAGCGCAAGGCGCCCCCGAACTGAAAGGCGTGACGGCGTCGTTCGAGCCCGGCTCCATTTTCAAGACGGTTTCGGCTGCGGCCATACTCGAAGAAGACGTCCTCAAGCCGTCGGACACGATCATGTGCCCATCGTATTTGCCCGCCGACGAGTATTTCGTCTCGGACGCCCACGACAGGGCCGACGAAACCATGAGCTTTCGCGACATCATCGCGCGTTCCTCGAACGTGGGCATTTCGCTAGCGTCCGAAAAGCTCGGTTTCTCGAAGCTCTACGATGCGATTATGCGCTACAACCTCAACGAAGAGACGGGCGTTGACTATCCAGGCGAAGGCGCAGGTTTTTGCGCCGACGTCGAGGACTGGTCGCTCATTCAATCGTACAACGTCAGCTTCGGACAGGGCATCACGGTCACTCCTCTTCAGATGAGTCGGTTCTACGGCGCCATCATCAACGATGGGGTGGAATGCACGCCGCATTTGCTGGTCTCGAAGCCCCAAACTGGAGAGATTGCACGGTACTCGACCGAAAAGGTTTTCGAGAACACCGAAATCCTCCCCACGTTGCAATCGATGCTCAAAAGCGTGGTTGCCGAAGGGACGGCGACCGACGCGCAGATAGAAGGCTTCGAACCTGCGGGAAAGACGGGTACAGCCGAATACGCACTCGAGTCGGGCAGCTATGCGGTCGGTTCCTACAACATCAGCTTCGTGGGCTTTTTGCCCGACACTACCTCCCAGCTTGTGTGTTTTGTGGGAGTGACGGAGGTTCCCGGCGACCGTATTACCACGCCTGCCTTTAGGGATATAATGGAATATGCCATCAACCATTACAGAATTACTCCGCAGTAAGGATGGGCACAGCACATGGGCATTTCTGTGAAAGACCTGTTCGCCGGCATTGATTGCACCATAATAGGCGACGCTAACGAAATTGTTTCCGGTCTGCAGTACCGCTCGGACAAATGCAAGGCAAACGACGCGTTCTTTTGCATAGTAGGCTTATCCGTGGACGGCCATTCGTTTGCCCAAGATGCCATCGACCGAGGCGCGAAGGTGCTGGTTGTCGAGCGCAAAGTCTATCTGGCTGACGCGACCGACGTGACCGAGGTGGTCGTCAGCGATTCGCGCAAAGCCATGGCGGCGGCATCCGCGAACTTCTATGGGCACCCGACCGAGTCCTTCTCTCTTGTGGGCATCACGGGAACCAACGGCAAGACCACCACGACCTACCTGGTCGAGTGCATTGCGCGCGAAGCGGGCTTGCGTACGGGCGTGATAGGCACGGTCGGCGTAAAAATCGGCGACGAGATGAGCGCATCTGCGCACACAACTCCCGAATCCCCCGACCTCCAGGAAGCGTTTGCGCGCATGCGCGACGCAGGCTGCCAGCTGGTGGCCATGGAGGTCAGCTCCCATGCACTCGATTTGGAGCGCACATGGGGGACCTCGTTTTCCGTCACTGCGTTTTCGAACCTGACGCAAGACCACTTGGACTACCACAAGACCTTCGAAGCGTACTTCGATGCCAAGGCGCTGCTCTTTTCCGCCGACTACCCGGCGAAACGTGTCATTTGCATCGACGACGAATGGGGCGCGCGCTTGTTCGCGCAATGCCAGGATGCAGGCGACGAATGCATCTCTGTGGGCTTCGATGCGAGCGCCCACATCCATCCTGTCAGCGTCGAGTATGCTGCGTCTCAGACGTCGGTCGTGCTCGATGTGCAAGGGCAGGAGCTTGCGTTTTCCTATCCGCTTGTCGGGCGCTTCAACGTTTCCAACGTCATGCTCGCGTTCGGCATCGCGCGTGCGGCGGGCATCGACGCCCAGGTCGTCGTTTCCGCGCTTTCGCATGCACCTCAGGTCCCTGGGCGCTTGCAGCTTGTCAAAGGGGCTCCCGGCCAGCCTGCGGTCTTCGTCGACTATGCGCACACTCCCGACGCGCTCAGCAAGGCCATCGCTTCGGTTGCGGCGCTCACGCAGGGGCGCACCATCGTCGTCTTCGGCTGCGGAGGGGACCGCGACTCGGCGAAACGCCCGATCATGGGCGCAGCTGCGCTCGCGTCCGATTTCGCGGTGGTCACATCCGACAACCCGCGCACCGTCGACCCGCTCGCCATCATAGACGCCATCGTGGCAGGAATGGTCGAAGGGGAGGGGCGCTATGCGGTGGAGCCGGACCGGCGCGCTGCAATTGCGCATGCCATCTCCCTTGCAGGACCGCAGGATAGCGTGCTCATCGCCGGAAAAGGGCACGAAGAGTACCAGATTGTCGGAAACGAGACCCTCCACTTCTCCGACGTGGAAGTAGCAGGCGAAGAGCTTTCTGCTGCTGCGGGTCGGGCGTAGGCGGAGGCGGGGCTTCGATGCGCTTGCGTGCTGCAGATATTGCAACGTGTTGTGCTGGGCAGCTTGTCGGCGGGACCGGCGACGTCCTTGCCTGCAACATGGCGTGGGACTCGCGCTGCGTTTCCGA
>JAFUCW010000094.1 GCA_017459485.1 Eggerthellaceae bacterium
GAAGCGCCTGCTTGACCTTGGCGCTCCCGAGATCATCGTGCACCACGAACTGCGCCTGCTTCAGGAGGCGGTCGACAGCCTGGTCGACAACGGCCGTCGCGGCCGCCCGGTCACCGGTCCCGGCAACCGTGCCCTCAAGAGCCTCTCCGACATGCTCAAGGGCAAGCAGGGCCGTTTCCGTCAAAACCTTCTGGGCAAGCGCGTGGACTACTCGGGCCGTTCGGTAATCGTGGTGGGTCCGCAGCTGAAGCTGCATCAGTGCGGTCTGCCTTCTGCCATGGCCCTCGAGCTGTTCAAGCCTTTCGTCATGAAACGCCTGGTGGAGCTTGAATATGCGGCTAACATCAAGGCTGCTAAACGTGCAGTCGACCGTGGCGCAAGCTACGTGTGGGACGTACTCGAAGAGGTCATCACCGAACACCCTGTTTTGCTGAACCGCGCCCCCACGCTGCATCGTTTGGGCATTCAAGCGTTCGAGCCGGTGCTGGTGGAAGGCAAGGCCATTCGCCTGCATCCGCTGGTGTGCACCGCGTTCAACGCGGACTTCGACGGCGACCAGATGGCGGTGCATGTGCCGCTGTCCAACGAAGCGCAGGCAGAAGCGCGCGTGCTGATGCTGTCGTCGAACAACATCAAGTCGCCAGCTCATGGCCGTCCGCTGACCATTCCTACGCAGGACATGATCATCGGGTTGTACTATTTGACGGCGGTGCGCGAAGGCTTCCCGGGCGAAGGCCGTGCATTCATCGACTTCGCCGATGCGCTCAACGCCTACGATGCCCGTGCCGACCTGGACCTTCAGGCTCGCATCTTTGCACGCCTTTCTCGCGACACGACCGTCGTCAACGAAGTCGAGTACGAAACCGAAGTCGAAGTGGAGACAACGGAGAACGGCAAGACGGTCAAGAAGACCGAAACGGTGGTCAAGAAGCGCCTCGAGACGGTCGAGATGAAAGCCGGTGAGCGCATCGAGACTTCCGTCGGCCGCATCACGTTCAACAGCGTGTTGCCGCGCGACTACCCGTACCTGAACTATGAAATGGACAAGGGGAAGGTCAGCCGCCTTATCGAGGATTGCTGCGATCGCTATACGACCAGCCAGATGGAGCCTATCCTGGACGGCCTGAAAGATGCGGGCTTCCACTACGCAACCCGTGCAGGTGTGACCGTGTCCGTCTACGACGCGACCGTGCCGCCCCAGAAGAAAGAAATCCTCGACGAGGCCGACAAGCACGTCCAGGCCATCGAAGACGACTACGAGCTGGGTCTGATGTCCGACGATGAGCGCCATCGCCAGGTCATCGAGGTGTGGACCGAAGCGAACGACGCAGTCGGCGACGCCATGGCAGACAACTTCGACCGGTTCAACCCCATCTACATGATGGCGTTCTCCGGCGCCCGTGGTAACATCAAGCAGATCCGCCAGCTTGCGGGCATGCGCGGCCTTATGGCAGACCCGAAGGGCGAAACCATCGACCGTCCCATCAAGGCGAATTTCCGCGAGGGGCTTTCAGTGCTCGAGTACTTTATCTCCAGCCACGGTGCGCGCAAGGGTTTGGCCGACACGGCACTGCGTACGGCAGACTCCGGTTACCTGACCCGTCGCTTGGTCGATGTTGCGCAGGACGTGATTGTGCGCGATCTGGATTGCGGTGTGGCCGAAGGTGTAGAGTACCCCCTGACCACTGCCAAGGGAGAGCTTGACTCGAACTTGATTGGCCGTTGTCTGGCCGAAGACGTGGTCGGGCCGCAAGGCAATGTGCTGCTGGAAGCCGACAACTACATTGAAAACCTTGCCCAAATGCGCGAATGGCAAAACGACGGGGTCGAGACGGTGAAGATTCGCACCATCATGACCTGCCACGCCGAGCACGGCGTATGCCAGAAGTGCTACGGCTGGGATTTGGCTACGGGCCGCCCGGTCAACATTGGCACGGCAGTGGGCATTATCGCAGCTCAGTCGATTGGCGAGCCCGGCACGCAGCTGACCATGCGTACGTTCCATACGGGCGGCGTGGCCGGCGAAGACATCACCATGGGCTTGCCTCGCGTTACCGAGCTGTTCGAAGCGCGCAAGCCTAAGGGCCAGGCAGTTCTGGCGGAGATTGCCGGTACGTTGCAGATTGGCGGCGACAAGACCGTCAAGACCCTGACTATTCACGACAAAGAAGGCAACATTCGCGAGTACGAAGTGCCTGCACGTGCCACGATGATGGCAGGTGTGGTCGATGGATGCCAGGTCCAGATGGGCCAGCAACTAACCGTGGGCTCCATCAACCCGCACGACCTGCTGCGTTTGACCGATCCGAACACCACTCTGCGCTACATCGTCAGCCAGGTGCAGGACGTGTACGTGAGCCAGGGCGTTGACATCAACGACAAGCATATCGAAGTGATTGCGCGTCAGATGCTGCGTAAGCTTGCGGTTTTGGACGCAGGCGATAGCGACTACCTGCCTGGTCGACAGGTCAACCGTTTCGAATTCGAGGCGGTGGCCAACGAACTGGTGCTCGAGGGCAAAGAGCCGCCTGTGGGCCAGCCCTTGCTGCTGGGCATTACGAAGGCTTCCCTTGCAACCGACAGCTGGCTTTCCGCCGCGTCGTTCCAGGAGACCACCAAAGTGCTCACCGACGCCGCCATCGAAGGCAAGACCGACACTCTGGTTGGCCTGAAGGAAAACGTCGTCATCGGCAAGCCCATCCCGGCGGGTACGGGCCTGGGCCGCTACCGCAATCTGGGCCTGACCTACAAGGGCGTGCCCATCTCGAAGGCTTCGGGCGATGCGCTGCCCGACTACGCCCCCGAGGAGCTGCGCGAAGTGGAAGAGCTGCTCCCGCAGCCGCAGGATTGGTCGCTTGACGGCGACGGCTATCTTGGTTTGGGCGGCAGCTACTCCAGCTACTTCTCTAGCTTGGGAGCAGGCGGTCGCATGACTCAGTTGTCCGACGAGGAGGCTCGCCTCTATATCTACGACGACTTGGGCGTGTCTCAACGCTGGGCGAACAAGGTCTCCGAGGCCGGTATTGAAACGGTGGCTGACCTGGTGGGCTACACCGAAGAGGATCTGCTCAAGATCGAGGGTATCGGTGGGAAAGCGCTTGAAGAGCTGAAGGCAGGTCTGGAAGAGCGCGACCTCATGCGCGTGATCGAAGACGACCTGTCTGCGACGAGCGACGACATGAGCCAGCTGCTCGACATGGTCTTCAGCCCCGACGACACGATCCTTATCGGCGGCGACGAGCCTGCCACGTTCAACACCGACGGCGAGGACATGCTTGGAGAGGCGCTTCCGCCTCGTTCCTACCAGCGCAATCTGGAGGAGCTTGATGCCTTGTTCGGGGGCGGGAGTCTTGGGATTGACCTGACGGGCTTCCACTCGGAAGATGAGCAGTCTGCGGCAGACGTTATTGCCGAAGACGATGACGAGGTCGAACTTCCCCAGAGCGACGACGAGTAGACAGGGAAACGGGGCGTCGAAACGGCGCCCCGTTTTTTGCAGGCAATAGTTCGGGGAAGGTTACGCGCCGGTGTGCTCAGGTGGCTAAATGTCCCTGGTGAAAGCCGCTTTTGGCTCTTGCGCGGGCCAAAAGCAGACTTAGGCGCACCCCACAAACAGGAAAGAAGGGTCCACGATGGGCAAGTACTTTGGAACGGATGGAGTGCGTGGTGTTGCGAACACGGAGCTGACGAACCGTATGGCGTACCTGCTTGGTCAAGCTGCCGCCCTGTTCATGGGGCCCAACATCGTTATAGGCAAAGACACGCGGCTTTCGGGAGACATGCTCGAGGCAGCGGCGTCGGCCGGCATCATGTCTGCTGGAGGCACCGCGCTGCTCGCTGGGATTGTGCCCACTCCGGCAGTTGCTCTGCTGGTCAACGAATTGCGCGCCGACGGTGGGTTGGTCATTTCCGCTTCCCACAACCCTCCCGAGTACAACGGCATCAAGCTGTTCGATGCGAACGGCTTCAAGTTGCCCGACGAAGTGGAAGAGAAGATCGAGGCATTCATCGACTACGGCGGCCTGGAGTCTTTGGTTTCCGCAGGCGATCCCGACGTCTGTGAAACCGAGGACTGGAAGAACGACCTGGCATATTGCTCGCTCTCATCAATCCTTGACGGTGTCGGTGGAATGCTTCCAGGCGACGCGGTAGGCGTGGCCATACCGGTCGAAGACGCAGTGGAAATATACGTCAACCATGCGGTCGAAAGCGTAAAAAGCCAGGGTTTGGACTTCTCTGGGCTTCATATTGCCCTTGATGCTGGCCATGGTGCCTCTGCTTTGACGAGCCGTCTTGCCTTCGAACGCCTGGGTGCACGCGTCACCGCCATTAACGAGGACTTCAATGGCGTTGACATCAACGTGGAGTGCGGCTCGACGTGCCTGACGCCCCTGCACGACCTTATGGCCGAATGCGGTGCCGACGTGGGTGTGGCGCATGACGGCGATGCCGACCGCGTGATGCTTATGACGCCCGACGGGTTCGAGATCGACGGCGACTTCGTGGAGGCGGTGCTTGCGATCGACATGAAGGAGCGCGGAGTTCTTGCAGGAGACACGGCGGTGTCTACCGTTATGTGCAACCTGGGTTTTGTGAAGGCCATGGAAGCTGCCGGCATCAACGTGGTGCAGACCAAGGTGGGCGACCGCTACGTGCTGGAGGAAATGCGGGCAAGCGGTTATTCCATCGGCGGCGAGCAGTCCGGCCACATGATCTTGCTCGACTACAACTCTACCGGCGACGGTTTGATGACGGCCTGCCAATTTCTGGCAGCAGTGGTGCGCAGTGGTGGGTCGATTGCCGACGCTGTGTCCGTGATGCAGCGTTTTCCTCAGGAGTTGATCAACGTGCGTGTGGCCAGCAAGGACGGCTGGGAAGACAATGCGGCAATCGCAGACGCGGTGCGCAGCGCCGAAGAGACGCTGGGCGACACGGGTCGCGTACTCGTGCGCGCTTCCGGCACCGAGCCGCTCATTCGCGTGATGGTCGAAGCCGCCAGTGCTGAAGATGCCGTATCTCATGCCCAGGCTATTGCCCAGGTGGTGGAGCGAGTTCTCTCCTAGCTCATGGATTGCAACAAGGTGGCTAATTTGCGCGCTATTCAGGCAAAAATGTGTACATTAATTACTGATAGCACCCCTAAATTACGACAATAGTGCTACATATTTAAAAAATATGTACACATTCTGATCAATGAGCCGAATTAAAGCGTGTGCACGGTTACGTGGCAGCCGCTTCTGCACGTGCGATTCTTTTCTGAAAAGGGAAGTGCTGAGAAACCGAAAAGTAGTCATTGGGGTAACAAGAGGAACTTCAATTATCCTCGTTTGACCACAAAATACAAAAGAGCTATTATGAGGCAGGACTATTTTCAAATGGAAATAATTCAAACTGAGGAAGAGGGAGTGAGTTAGTATGAAGAAGAACATGAAATGGCGAGTTATGGCAGTTGCTTGTGTTGCGGCTCTTTGCTCGTTTGCGCTTGCTGGTTGTGCGGGAGGGGAGGCAGGCTCGGCATCTGCGTCGGCATCCTCATCCGCAGAAGCGTCGGTATCCGCATCCACAGATACATCCGCATCAGCAAGCGCATCGGCAGCGGAGGCTCCGACGAGTCCCGCAGCCGCTTCGAGCCCCGACGCAAGTGCTGCAGCTGTCTCGGACGCTGTTGCAAGCTCGTCTGAGTCAGGCAGCTCTTCGGGTGCAGGTGGCGGTTCCGTCGAGCTCCAAGTCTTCGCAGCAAATAGCCTATCCAAGGCAATGGACGAAGCCCAGGCGCTCTACACCGAGCAGACGGGCATTGCCTTTGCCGACAGCCAGTACCTCTCTTCAGGCGACTTGAACGCAGAGCTTGAGGGCGGTGCATATGCCGATATAGAGATCACTGCATCCAAGAAGACCATGGATGATGCAGAAGAAAAGGGCTTCATCGATCCTGCGACGCGTACCACGATGTTCGTGAATGACCTGGTCATGGTCACTGCAGAGGGCAACAGCAACATCACAGAGGCTACGCTTGACGACATTGCATCCGGTCAGTACGTCGTGTGCGTGGGTGACGACAGCGTTCCCGCAGGTAACTATGCCAACCAGTCCTTGTCCACGGTGGGATGCTTCATCGACCCTGAAGGCAAGACTGGGTCTGAAAGCGCAGGCAAGGCCGAGGGAACCGATGCGTATGCGGGAACTCCGCTCGAGGGCAAGGTCGTTACCGACACGTCGGTGGGCAACGTATGCAAGCATGCCGAATCTGGCGATGTCGACATTGCATTCGTCTACACATCTGATGTGTATCGTTTCGGTGGCGTGAAGGTGGTCGGAACGGTTCCGGGCGACACACATAAGAACATTACCTACCCCGGCGCCGTATGTGACCAGAGCGCACATCCTGCGGAAGCACAGGCATTCCTTGACTGGTGCATGACCGATGCCGGCGCTCAGGAAATCTGGCAGAAGTGGGGCTTCGAGCTCGCTTAGGTTTGGGTCTGTGCCGTTTTAGCGAACGGCACAGCCACTCGCCGCTACGGAGGCCCTTGGCACCTTATCTTCTCGTACCCTGCCACCTTTCAGACTCGTTCAACTATAATATTCGTATGAGAAGAATCGTTCTTTGTATAGCGTGCGTCTTTGCCTTTCTGGCCTGTCCGAAGGCTTTGTGGGCGGACGAAGTTGCTGACGTGGATGCCGCTCCTTCTGAAAGCGCGGCCGGAGGATTACAAGAAGGTCCATCTGCGGCAGAGATGACCGTTTCTGCAGATGGCCTTTCCGCTAGTATTGACGGCTGTGCGTTCGCGCTCAATGACTTCGCGCGCGCAAGCAAGGGGAGCAACCGCGAAATCGATGGCGACTACTACGGCTACACCTACCTGATCGGCCAAAAGCCGACCGACCTTATGTACACGGTGACCTCCACCGACGTGGTTGTCTATATTGATCCGGCTGCCGCCGATAGTGTGGCGCTTGACCTGTCGTCGGAGGCGGACTTGACAAGCGTGCGCGCGTACATCGAAGCGTTGGACAAGGCGAACGAAAACGGCAACAGTGGGATTCCTGCAGCTGCCGACTGGCATTTCACCACGCAGGACGCTATCGAACTTGATAGGGTGGTTTTCAGCTTCAACCAGAATCTAACCGAGGACCGTGCGTACAACTGCGTCATCGGTCGCGACGGTTCGGACGTAACGGATTCCTCCAACGCACACTACACCCAGATATCGCATGCGTGCTTTGCGCGCTTGGTCGCCGTCCAGGATGCTGCCATTGCGGCACCCCCTTCCGCACTGGAGCAATTCGGCCAATTCATGGCAGAACTGGACTGGTCGCCTTTGTGGGTCACGCTGCGCACCACGCTCACGGCAATCGTGTTCATCTTCGTCCTTGGCCTGGCCGCTGCGTATCTCACGATGCACGCTTCGCTGCGCGTGCGCGACTTGCTCGACACGCTATTCACAATTCCGATGGTGCTTCCCCCCACGGTGTGCGGCTTCTTGCTCCTTCTACTGCTTGGGAAGAACACAGCGCTAGGGCAGTGGTTCAACGATGTGGGCTTCCCGCTTGTGTTCAGCTGGCCGGCCACGGTTATCGCCGCCACAGTGGTGGCGTTTCCTCTGATGTACCGCAACGCGCGTGGGGCGTTCGAAAACCTGGACCCCAACATGCTTGATGCGGCACGCACGTTGGGTTGGAGCGAAGGCCGCATATTCTTCAGGCTCATGCTGCCGCTGTCTTGGTCGAGCATTGCGGCGGCGACCGTGCTTGCGTTCGCCCGTGCTCTGGGAGAATTCGGCGCCACGCTGTTCCTGGCAGGCAACTACTTGGGAGTCACACGCACCATACCCATTGCCATCTACTTCCACTGGATGAACGGGCGCGCCGACATCGCGCTCTTCTGGGTGATTGTCATCCTGATATTCAGCTTCATCATGATTCTGTTCATTAACCTGTGGAGTCAGCACACTACGCGCTACCGGAGGGGAGCGGAAGGGCAATGAGCCTGCAAATTGATATCCGCAAGCATTTCCCGTCCTTCGATTTAGGGGTGGCGCTGGAAGCAGATAGCGAAGTGCTGGGACTGCTGGGAGCGTCCGGCTGCGGCAAAAGCTTGACCATGCGTTGCATCGCAGGCATAGAAACGCCCGACGAAGGGCGCATCGTGGTGAACGACTGCGTCTTCTTCGACAGCGAGGCGAAGATCAACTTGAAACCCCAGGAACGCAAGACGGCCTTGCTGTTCCAGAACTACATGCTCTTTCCTAACCTGACGGTGGAAGAGAACGTGGCGGCTGGGATCGGGCGCAGCGTGCCGGAAGCCGACCGTCGGCGCATAGTGGAAGAAGAGCTGCAGCGCTTCGACATCTCCACCTTTGCGGAACGCTACCCAGCCCAGCTTTCCGGCGGACAGCAGCAACGCGTGGCTTTGGCGCGCATGCTGGCGGCCCGGCCTGGCATCCTCATGCTCGACGAGCCATTCTCCGCGCTTGACGCGCACCTTAAGGGCGTGCTCGAGCAAAGCATGGTCAGCTTGTTCGAAGCTTACGAGGGCACCATCCTCTACGTGAGCCATGACATCGATGAAGCCCTGCGTTTCTGCGACCGCATTGCTGTTATGGAATCCGGGCACATCATGGAGGTGCAGGATGGTCGTGCGCTCATGGACCGCCCCACCAGCCTGGCCGGCATCAAGCTTTCCGGTGTGAAGAACGCCCTTGAAGTGGAAAAGGTGGACGAACACACGGTGTACTGCCCGCATTGGGGCGTGGATCTGGCAACGGAGGAGGCGGTACCCGACAACGTGAAAGCTTTCGGCGTGCGCGCCTTCTACATCCAGCAGGCGGCCGCGCCTGGCACCAACGTCTACCGCATGCGTGTGGACCGCACAAGCGACTCGCGCTTCGACCGCACCGCCCTGCTGCAGTTCCTAGACCGCCGTGAAGATGCGGACCCGGCCGTCGGCGCCGCCGAGCAGGAAATGCGTTTCTTGCACCAGCACCTCTACTGGCGCATCAACCTGCTTGGAGCCGATAGGGATGCCCTGCCCAAAGTGGGAGACGAGCTGCTCATCTCCGTCCCTCCCGAAGCCATCTACCTCGTAACCCGCTAAATGGCGCCGACTTAAGACAAGACGATGGTTCGTCTTACGCATATAAGTATAATGACCATAATAACAGGGTAATGGTTTGCCTTATGAACTGGATAGGGAAGCCAAGACAGGGACGAAGCGAATAGGGGATGCTATGTACGAATCGGCACCAGATTTGACACAAGAGCAGATTGAATTCTTCCTGGAGCGCATGAATTCAGGAGAAGAGTGCATAGCGGGCTCTGATGTGCATGGGTTGATGGTGGCGGCGTCAGAACGGGCGCTGCGCATCACATCGCGCATGAACGCCCAGTTCGAAAACCTCGATACGGCGCGTGCCCAGTTCGCTGAACTGACTCAACAGGACCTCCCCGAAGGCTTCGGCCTGTTCCCGCCGTTCTATACCGATTGCGGCCTGAACATCCATGTGGAAGAGGGCGGGTTCATCAATATGGGCTGTAAGTTCCAGGATCAAGGCGGCATCTATATAGGCGCTCGCGCTCTTGTTGGGCACAACGCAGTCATCGCAACGCTCAACCACAATCCGGATCCTGCGCAGCGCGCCAACCTGCTGCCGGCACCGGTGCGCATCGGCTGCGACGTGTGGATGGGAGCGAATGTTACGGTGCTGCCCGGCGTTACAATCGGCGACGGGGCCATAATCGCAGCAGGAGCGGTGGTTACGAAGGACGTGGACCCGGGTTCCGTAGTCGGCGGCGTTCCTGCAAAGGTGATCAAGCGCCTTTGATGGCGCAGGAGCCATGCAGCCAACGCTTCTTGCGCCGAACACTCTGCAAGTGATTATGGGGTCTTTGCGGAGCGCAGTGAGAGCAGCGATACAATAGGAGCAATCAACGAGTAGTCGCTACGACGTAAGTCCGGTTGTGGCGACCATGCAGCTCGCGGTGGAAGCCGCGGGCTTTTTTGTTGGATGGGCATGGAACGGATTCGGCGCTCACGTAAAACTCCATCGAGCGCAGGGAAAGATAGACTTGCGGGTCGAACCCATCCTCCTGTCCACCAGGCTGCACGTATGTCGCATCGGGAAGAAAGGAGCAGAAAGCATGGGTGAAGCGGCAAAGCAGAAAACGGATTTAGGAATGGAACGACCAGGGCGCCCCCTCGCGCTCCTGACAGTGCTGTTTGCCTCGGCGTTCGTCGCTGCGTTCAACGAAAATATCGTTAACGTCGGACTGGTGGACATCATGGCCGAGTTCGGCATAGGCGCTGCAACGGTCCAATGGCTTGTCACCGGCTACATGATCATGACCACATTGGTGGTGAGTATCGTCGCGTTCCTTCAGCGCCGCTTTTCGCTGCGAACGCTCTTCTTCGCAGCATGCGCGGTGCTCATTGTGGGTGCGCTCGTGGATCTTATGGCTCCCACGTTTCCGCTGCTTCTTGCGTTTCGCCTGCTACAGGCGGTAGGCACCGGCATTTTCGTTCCCGTGATGATGTCAACCGTGCTCATGCTGGCGCCCCACAACAAGGTGGGCACCTTCCTTGCAGTGGGCAGCAGCTGCATCACGCTGGGGCCGGCGCTGGGGCCAGTGGCGTCCGGTGTCGCAGTTACGCTCTTCGGGTGGCGCAGCATGTTCGCGCTCCCGCTTGTCGCTATGGTTGTCATTCTGGCCGCTGGCATATTCTTCGTGAAACCCATTGCGCCTACGCAGCGCATCCACCTTGACGTTCCCAGTGTTGTGCTCCTTGCCGTGGGTTTAACGCTTGCGGTCTACGGCTTGCTGGTGGTCACCACGCAGCTGATTGTTGCATTGGCATGCTTGCTTGTGGGCGTTGCAGCTCTTGCGGCGTTCGCTTTGCGCCAAGCGCACTTGGAAGAGCCAGTGCTCGACTTGTCACCTTTGCGGGTTCCGCAGTTCGCACTTGCCTGTGTGCTGGTGGTTGTGTCCATGATGACCACGTTTTCCTTAAGCGTCCTTTTGCCGCTGTACTTCGAGGGCGCTTGTGCGCAGACGGCGCTTTCGGCGGGTTTGCTTATGCTTTCGCCCATTCTGCTCAACGCTGCAACAGCCATCTTAGGCGGCCGCATTCTGGACAAGCACGGCGAAAAAGTGCTGCTCCCAGCGGGGTTTGCCACCATGGTGGCAGGTTTGCTTCTTTGCTCGCTCGTTGCAGAAGGTGCAGAAGCGATACCCATGGTGGCCGCATCCTGCGTGCCCTACTTGGCCGTCGGCTTGGTGATGAGCCCGTCTCAGACGGCGGGGCTCAAGCAGATTCCAGCAGAGCAGCACGTGTCGGGCGTTGCCATCATGAACACGTTTATCCAGCTGGCCGCATCCATTGGTCCGTCGCTGTTCATCGGCATCCTATCGAGCACTCATGCAGCCCAGGTGGCAGCGGGAAGCTCCGATGCCCTTGCCCAGGCCGCTGGGTTTGCTGCCGCTTCCCGCGTCGCTGCCGTAATAGCTGTGGCGGGAATTGCATGTGCGGTGCTGTTTGTGATGCTCGGAAAACGTGGGCATGCGCAGGATGCTGCACGGACACATGCTATGCCCACCTTGGCTTCGGTGATGAAGCGCGATGCCTATACCATTTCGAACAAATCCTCTGTGCACGAGGCGGTGAAAACCATGCTCGAGTACGACACGAGCGGCCTGCCGGTTGTCGACCACAGTGGGGTAGTGGTGGGATTCATTTCGGACGGAGACATCCTAAAGGGCCTTGCCGGTGCGAGGCAAACCGATCTGGCTTAC
>JAFUCW010000095.1 GCA_017459485.1 Eggerthellaceae bacterium
CACAGCTGTGCCTGCGTCAAAGCATCGAGCCTGGTCGACACCTCGTCGGCGATCAGGTACCGAGGGCGAGCAATCCGGGCGCGGGCGATGCAGAAGCGTTGCAATTCCCCGCCGGACAGCTCGTGAGGCAAGCGGTCGAACCAGCTGCTGGCAATCCCAAGCGCGTCCGTCACGTCCCGATCAACCTCGCCCGCTTCTGCAAGAACGTCGCGCATGCGCATGCGTGGGTCGACCGCAAGCTCTGGATGCTGCCCCACTAGCTGCACAGGACAGACTCCTTTTTCGGAGAGCGGCTCGCCTTCGACGAAGACTCCTCCTTCGTCGGGACGCACATAGCCGGCAAGAATGCGGCACAAGGTTGTTTTCCCGAACCCTGAAGGGGCGCTGAGCGCAAGACGCTGCCCTGGTCCCACCGAAAGAGAAAGTCCATCGAAGAGCTGCCTGCCGGTACCGGGGTAGGAAAAACGTATGTCGCGTGCTTCTAGCATTGACTGTCTCCAAGATTATCCGCAGCGAAATCGTGCTCGGGAAGCGCATGCCAGAGCGCGCGGCTGAACGGGTGCTCGAGCGTTTCGGGAGAAGCGAACGACGCGACCGAGGTTTCCTCGACGACCGTCCCGTCCTTGAACACGGCGATGCGGTCCGCCACGCACAAGGCAAGCTCGATGTCGTGCGTGATCAAGAGCACTCCGCCTCCTTCGTCCGCGAATGCGCGGAAATCGCCCATGGCGCGCACAGCAAGATCAAGGTCGAGCCCTGGCGTCGGTTCGTCGGCGACAATGAGGCTCGGATCGTCCATAAGAGCACAGCAAAGGAGGACGCGGCGCGCCATGCCGCCCGAAAGCTCGTGCGGGAAAAGCTCAGCAACGTGTTCAGCCAGACCGTAGCGATCGAAAAGGTCTTTGCGCTTTTTCGACCTTGCATCCCTGTCCGAACGACCGAAACCTTCGACCTGCCCGCCCACGCGCATGAGCGGGTTCAGATGGTCGACGCTCTGGGGAACCAGGCTGATGCCATGGCCGCGCAGGCGTCCAAGCGACTCGAACGTCTGGCGCACGCCTTCGAACCACACCTCGCCCGTGACAAGCGCGTTGGGCTCGAACAGCCCTAGAATGCTGTCGGCAAGCAGGCTCTTGCCCGATCCGCTTGCACCCACCACCGCGACGATTTCCCCCACATGGACCGATATGCTCAAATCTGAAATGACCTGATAGAACTCGTGCGTGGCGGAAAAGAACCGCGCATCGGGATCGTACATCCGAAAACCGACGCACAAGTCCTCTACCTGCAGCAGGTGGAACCCACCCTCGTGCTTAGAATCCTGCGTATGCGTGTGGCCATGGTGCTTGTCGCGTTCCGTATGGGGTAGATGATGCTGCTCCCCGCCTCTGGTCTTGTTGCTCTTGCTCTCCAATGCCTTCACTCCTGCGTGCTGTGCGGGTCGACCAGCCTGCGCACATTGGACCCCGCAACGTCAAAGAGCATGACCGTGGCAACGAGTGCGATTCCCGGGAACGCAGCAAGCCACCACATGCCTGCAGAGAGGTAGGACATGGACTCGCTCAATATCACTCCGATCGCAGGCATTTCCGGCGGAAGTCCAAATCCAAGGAACGTGATGGCAGCTTCGTGCATGATCGCATGGGGGAACAAGAGGATGAGCCCCACAAGGAACTGGGGCAGCACGTAGGGAACCATGTGCTTGAGCGCTATGCGCGGCCAGCTTGCGCCCAGTTTGTGCGCATGCGCGACGAACGGGGATTCGCGACATTGCATGATTTCCGCACGAAGCACGCGCGTGAGGCTTGGCCAATGCGTAAGCGCAACTGCAACGACAACGCCCCAAAACCCCTTTCCTACCGCAAAGGACACCAGGATGAGAAGCACGATGTGCGGAATGCCCATCAGAAGGTCCACAAGCCACGTGATAACGGAGTCTGCGCGCCTGCCCCCCAGTGCGGCAATGCTGGCAAGCACAAGCGCTATGACCGCCGACACGCTTGCCGCAAGCAAGCCCACCAGCACGCTTGTGGAGAGGCCCGCAATCGTGCGAAGCAGCATGTCGCGTCCCATCCAGTCCGTCCCAAAGGGGTGCTGGACGCACGGGGAAACGTTGCGTGCGTCGAAGTCTGCAAGTAGCGCGGACGGGGCGGCCAACTGCCCTGCAACGACCTCGATAACGAGCACGACCTCTGCTGCGACCGCAACGAA
>JAFUCW010000096.1 GCA_017459485.1 Eggerthellaceae bacterium
ACTGGTAGCGCTGGATGCCTGTCACATTTGGGGTCGTGTCCCATTTGGGGTCGGAGTGAAAGTGGGGCACTACAAAGGGGAGAAGAAATCATCAGCCAAATTGTCCCACTTTCACTACGACCCCAAATGGGACAGAGGAATTCGTGCAGCATAGACGAGGGAATGAAGAGGCCATGGAAGACAGAAACAGACCGGTGTACATGATCAGCGTGGCGGCCGAACTTGCAGGAGTGCATCCGCAAACTCTGCGCTCCTACGAGCAGAAAGGCCTGGTCACACCTCAGCGTACGAGTGGCAATACGCGCATGTACAGCCAGGCGGACATCGACCGACTGAACCTGATCAACGAGCTGACAGGTGAAGGCATCAATCTGGCGGGCGTCATCCGCATCCTGGATCTGCAGGGACGGCTCGACGAGCGTGACCAGGAGCTTGACGACTTGCACAAGCGCGTCCGACGCCTGGCGGACCGCGTGCACGAACTGGAAACGCGCGAGCAGGTGACCAGCTTGGTCACGCGCGGGACCACCGCTATCCGGAGATTGCCATAGCGATGTCAAAGACTGATGGGTTTGGGAGAGCAGGCGAAAGCGCTTCTGGCGAGTGCAGCAGGCCCGCTCTTTGGCCCAAGCGCCCTTCGGGGTGCGCCGAGGCCAAAACAAGGGCGTAATGTGCCGCCAGAGGCGCTTTCGACGAACAGACTGAACGCCGTTCGTCAGAACGGTGGAAAGGATTGCACATGAACATGGGAAACTTGCAGAAGCTGGCCATCACGGCCCAGGAGGCGTTGCAAAGCACGCTCTCCATTGCCAGCGATGCGCAGTCCGCGCAGGCCGAACCAATACATATGCTCAAGGCGCTGCTTGATGCGCAGGAGAACAACATCAATGCCATTATCAGGCGCATTGGCGCAGACCCCGCGCAGCTTGCTGCCAACACCAATGCCGAGATTGCCAAGATGCCCAAGGTGTCGAACAGCGGCAGCACGATGATGAGCGGTGTCCCAAGCATGGGACTCATGAATTTGCTCGACGCAGCGGTAAAAGCTGCCGAAGGCATGGGCGACCAGTACGCGACCAGCGAACATTTGCTCATTGCGCTCACCGAAGACAAGGGCGCGGCGGGGCGTGTGCTTGGCGTGGCGGGTGTGACACGAAAAAACATTGAAGAAGCCTACGACGATCTGCGTGGCGACACGCGCGTTACCGACCAAGCCGAAAAGGCGCAATTCGAGGCGCTTGAGCAGTATGGGCAGAACCTGACTCAGCAGGCGCGCGAAGGCAAGCTCGATCCGGTCATCGGCCGCAACGAGGAAATCCGTCGCACTATTCAGGTGCTTTCGAGGCGCACCAAGAACAACCCGGTGCTCATTGGCGAGCCGGGCGTGGGCAAGACTGCTATCGTGGAGGGGCTTGCACAGCGCATCGTGGCAGGCGACGTGCCCACCAGTCTGCGCGACCGCGACGTGATCGCGCTCGATCTGGGCGCCATGATGGCGGGCGCCAAGTACCGTGGCGAGTTCGAAGATCGCCTGAAGGCGGTCCTGCGCGAAGTAAAGCAAAGCGCGGGGCAGATCATCTTGTTCATAGACGAGCTGCACACCATTGTGGGTGCTGGCAGCGCGGGCGACTCCAGCTTGGATGCCGGCAACATGCTCAAGCCTGCCCTTGCGCGTGGCGAGCTGCACGCCATCGGCGCC
>JAFUCW010000097.1 GCA_017459485.1 Eggerthellaceae bacterium
AACATCAAGATCACCACGCCTTCAGGTGGCACCCCCGTCAAGGTCACGCTCAACTATGACAACACCAACACGGAAAGCCTGGGCAACCTGACCGCCTCCGGCACGGTGGGCGTCAAGTACACGTCCAAGTCCACAAACGGGATTTCGTTGGCCGATTCGGTCAACGCCAAGGTTGCCGAGCAGAAGGCCAAGGGCAACACCGTCAAGGACTGGGGCGGCTTCAGCACCAGCGGCGCCTTCCCGAACAAAGACACCACCTACACCATCACGTTCAACGCGCCTGTTCCCAAGAAGAAGACGGTCACTGTGCGCGTCGAGTACGCCTCGTTCGAAGGCGGCACAGGCGCTCAGTCGTTCACGAGCACGGCTGTGGAGACCACCAGGCTCTCCGCCGCAGTGAACGGCAGCGTTCTCACCGACAAGGTCCAAAAGCAGGTTGACGCATATAAGAAACTGAGCTACACCAAGATCGATTGGGACGGGTGGGACAAGGCGAAGAGCGGCACGTACGGAGCAGCCAAGTCCTCTTACACCATCAAGATGACTCCCATTTGGCAGCGCCTGTGGGGTGCCGGGCCCTTGGATACGATGCGCGCAATCGTGAAAGAGGGCTGGAAGGACAACTGCGGCGGTACGGTGGTCATTGCCACGCGCGCAAGCTACTACGACGCGCTTTCCGCTTCCGGCGTGGCGGGCCTGTTCAAAGCGCCCATCTTGGTCACAGACAAGGCCAACTTGTCTGCCCAGACGAGCGCCGAGCTGCAGCGCATCAGGCCGACCCGCGTCATTATCGCCGGTGGCCCCTTGGCGGTTACCGACACAGTGAAAAACCAGATCAAGTCCGTTACCGGCGTGGAGCCCAAGCGCATCTACGGCGCCAATCCCGTTGGTACCGCCAACCAGTTGAACAGGGAATACAAGACGCAATGGAAGGATGGCATTGCCATTTTGGCCACGCAAAAGACCTTCCATGACGCGCTTTCCGCTGCACCTGTTGCGTACGCCAAGCACTATCCCATCTTCTTGGCGAGCAACGCCAACACGATCGACCCCACCACCATAGCCGCCATGAGGGAGTGTGGAGTGACCCGCGTTATGATCGTCGGCGGAACCGCTGTCATCGGCGCCAAAGTGGAGCAGGATCTGCGCAATGCCGGCCTGCAAATCTACGACCGTCATGGCGGTGTGCATGAGTTCGCTACGAGCAAGCTGATTGCCGAATGGGGCCTTTCCCACGGTATGACCGCCAACAAGATGGCAGTGGCGACGCAATACGGCTTCTCCGATGCCTTGTGCGGAGCAGCCCTGTGCGGCAAGAACAACTCCGTGCTCGTCCTTGCGAACAACAAGAGCAAGTCCAATGCGAGCGTGTCAAAAGCGTACAAGTCGCAGATCAGCCATGCCTACGTCTTTGGCGGACCGATTGCGGTGGAGAAGGACACCTGGGACGCCTTCGTGGCCTCGACTGCATAGTTTTATCTGCTGGTTCCGGCGTTCGCACGAACGCCGGAATGGGCCGACGCTGCAAAAGAGCCTGGCGGCGCACAAACCCCTTGTCTTGCACCAAGCGCGCACCGAAGTGCGCTTGGTGCAAAGGCGGGTTTCTGCACTCGCCAGGCTCTTTTTCGCTGACGCTTCGCTCACTTAGGGATCACTGCGGAACGGGTCGCGGTGAAAGACGGTGGAAAAGTTGCGCAACAAATCGTATTGACCGATACACCCTTCAAATGTAGATTATGAACCAAGAGAACGCACGGGGCCTCTCAAGGCGCTTTGCGAAGATGCGGCAACGGGAACGCTTCGGCACAGGTAGGCCGCATGCCAGTCGACAGCTTTGCGAAGCAAGGCACTTATGGTGTTCGCTGAATTGCTTTGCTGGAAAGAACATCGGTAAGTAAGGGGGATGGCTATGGACACGGCACACGTGAGCACAGGGAAGAAACTGGTGAGCTTGCTGCTCGCGCTTGTACTTGCGATTACCGCCAACGGCCCGCTTTTGGCATATGCTGCCGAAGGGCAGGGTGGCCAGGTGGACCAGGAACAAAAGGGAGCTGCGGAATCCCAGGACCTGGACGGGTCGCAGGGCGCCGCATCGGTGTTGAGCTTGGGAAGCGGCGGGGAAGACGGGACAGCGCAACCTGCCGTTCCTAGCACGAAGGCTACCGAGTACTACACTTCCGGCGGTGACGACTTCGCCAGCGCCAGGACCATTTCGACGAACACCACCTACCTCGACAGTTTGGTGAGCAACGGCGACGAAGACTGGTTCAAAGTGTACCTTTCGGGCAAGGGAGCGCTTTCAGTGCGCTTCGAATCGACCCATTACGTCACGGGCAGCGACTACAATCGTCATTTCTACGACGTGTACCTCTACAACGACCAGAGCGAGGAGCTGTGGAATAGAGATGTGATCGTGGGGACCACCCAGGCAAACGCTGCTGCGACGCTTGCCACCACGGGCCTGAAGGCCGGTTGGTACTACATAAAGGTGGAAACGTATCACTTCACCGGGAAAACATACAAGATCAGTGCGAACTTCACTGCGTCGAACGCATGGGAGACGGAGTTCAACGACAGCATGAGCACCGCAACCCCCATTTCCCTGAACAAGCAATACGCGGGCACGTTGATGGAGCGGGGCGACGACGACTGGTACAAGGTTACACTTCCTTCGGCCGGCGCCCTCTCCGTTTCGTTCGAATCGACCCATTACGTCACGGGTAGCGACTACCAAAGGCACTGCTACGACGTGTACCTCTACAACGACCAGGACGAAGAGATATGGGAAAGAGGCTTCTTCGTGGGCACCACCAAGGCAGACGCGGCGGCAACGCTTGCAACCGTCGGCCTTCCCAAGGGGACATATTTCATCAAGGTGGACTATTACAACAACTGGACCGACAAGAAGTACCTGATCAATGCCAAATTCACGGCGTCGAACGTGTGGGAGACCGAGTTCAACGACAGCATGAGCACCGCTGACGCGCTTGCGAGCAACACGACCTACTCTGCCACCCTTAGGGAGAGAAGCGACAAAGACTGGTACAAGGTGACCTTGACCAAGAACGGACCGCTCGACATTGTCTTCGAGCCGACCTACTACACCACCGGGAGCGACTATAACAGGACGTTCTACACGGTTGGGCTCTACGACGACCAGAACAACAACAAATGGGAGAAGAGAGTCCTTGTGGGCACCACCAAAGGCTCGGGCAAAACCACGCTCACGTCTGGAACCCTTGCCAAAGGCACGTACTACATAGAAGTGGAGGACTACAACTGGACCGACAAGACGTACAAGATAACCGCCAAGTACGACTTGACCCCCCTTTCCTCTGCTACGGTCAC
>JAFUCW010000098.1 GCA_017459485.1 Eggerthellaceae bacterium
AGACGGAAGCGGCGACTGGTGCGACGAGGAAACAGCCACCTGCAACCCGCTTCATATAGCAAAACTTGTTCTGCAAAAAGAGTCTGTGCTGTAACGCAAAGACCCCTTCTGGAGTTGTTCCGGGAGGGGTTCTCTTAAGATGGTGCATACTGCCTATGCGTATGCACCATCGAAATATATGTACATGCTGTGAGCGGTACGATGATTTTGCCCCGATACGGTAAGCACTCTTTTCCGAGCGCGGTAACGAGTTTTTCCTGATTCGCGGTAAGGAGATTTTCGTCGCACACGGTAAGCAGTTTTTCTCCGGGGCGGTAAGCAGAATTTGCATGGATTGATGAGAGGAGGTCGCATCTGCGCCATCCTTTGGGTCGCCACAACCCTAGGAGAAGGAGGCGCAGATGCTAAGCAAGATGTTAGTCCAGGAGATACAGGACCTCAGGGACGGGGGCTACGCCCTCGGCGAGGTGATCCAGCACCTGAAGAAGCGCTACGGAGCGAAGGCCCCGTCGGTCCCGACGGTCCGCAAGTACTACGACATGGACGGCGTGCCGGAGAACCTGCACGCGAGGACGGCCAAGGAGAAGGCGTTCGACAGGCCGCCGTTCAGGGGCGCAATCGTCGAGATCCTCGAGAACAACCCCAAGTGCTACATGAGCTCGGTCTACGACGTGCTCGTGGAGAAGTACGTCGAAACCGGCGAGTTCGAAGCCCTGCCCGGCAACGAGCAGACGCTCCGCAACTTCATCCACTTCCTCGAGGAGTCCGGCGCCGTCCCCGAGGAGAGGCGCGAGGGCCGCAAGTACGACCACGTCGACGACCCGCCCGCCGGCAAGCAGATACAGCTCGACTTCGGCCAGGAGAAGTGCGAGGGCGGCCTGACCGTGCACTTCCTGTGCCTGCTGCTGCGCCACTCGCGCTACCTGGGCGTATACGCCCAGGACCACAGGTTCGACTCGGCCGAGGCGTGCGCTGCCATATACCGGTTCCTGTGCAAGATAGGCGGGCGGGCCGAGGAGTTCGTCATCGACCAGGACAGCGTGTTCGTGGCCAGCGAGGAGTACGGCGAGGTCGTCGAGACGCAGGTGTTCGGCGACTTCCTGGCCGAGCAGCAGATGGGCCTGTGGGTCTGCAACAAGGCCGATCCGGAGTCCAAGGGCGCTGTGGAAAACCTCGTGAAGTTCGTAAAATCCAGCTACTTCTCGGCGCGCACGATAACCTCGATGGCCCAGGTTCGCGACACGCTGCCCGCATGGGTGGAGCGCAAGAACCGCCGCATACACCAGGCGACCTTCAAGGTTCCCGGCGACGTGTTCGAGCAGGTGGAACGGGAGGCGCTGCGCCCGCTGCTGCCGTCGGTGCACGAGGCGTCGCCCACCAACCTGGTGAGGGTGCCCATAGGGTCGCAGCCCTTCATGCAGTACAAGGGCGCGAAGTACTCGGTTCCCTGGGACATGTGCTTCCACGACGCCTACTACAAGGCGATCGGCTCGAAGCTCCACATATACGGCGAGGACCGCCGCCACGTCTGCACGCACGAGATAAGCCCGGTGAAGGGCTCGTTCAACCGCCTCGAGGAGCACAAGAAGGAGGAGCCGAGCGAGTGGCTCGACATAGCCGAGCGGCTGCGGCAGAAGTGGAACTGCACGAAGTTCCAGCACTTCATCAACGGCTTCAAGAAGGAGAACCCGCGGCATCTGGCCAAGCAGCTGCGGGCGGTCGAGTCGTTCCTCGACTCCGAACAGCCCGACCGCGCGCTCGTGGCGAGCGTGATGGCGCAGTGCTGCGCCGACTGGCGCTACCGCTTCACGCAGTTCAAGCAGGTATACGAGCTGCAGAAGGCGCGCTTCGAGGCGGGCGACCGAGGCGGACAGCCGGATCCGGCGATGACCGAAGTGCAGAAGCGCGACATGGACAGGTACCGCAAGGCATTCGAGGAGAGGTGCGCATGATGGAGGCGACGATGCAGATCGGAACGATAACGGCCACTATGGAGGCGTTCGGGTTCAAGCACGCCACGCGCCAGCTCGCTGACGAGCTTGAGGTCGCGGAGCGCAACGGGCTCACCCACCGGGAGTTCCTCTCGCGGCTGCTCGATTGCGAGGTGCGTGGCCGCAACGAGCGCAAGCGCAAGCGCAACTACGCCGCCGCCCACTTCCCGCCGCACGTCAAATCGATAGACGAGTTCGACCCGTCGGAGCTCGAGTCGGGCATCACGCAGGGGCACGTCGACTCCCTCAAGGAGCTGACCTGGCTCGACTCGCATGGAAATGTCGTGCTCGCCGGCCCCCCGGGCCTGGGAAAGACGATGGTGGCCTTGGGCTTGGGGCTGCTGGCCGTCGACGAGGGCTACACGGTCGCGTTCGAGAAGATGGAGTCCCTGGTCAAGATCATGGACGATGCCGACGTCGACCGCAAGGCGGGGTTCCGCCTGCGCTACCTGCGCAAGTGCCAGCTGGTCATAATCGACGAGATTGGGTACACCCCGATCACGAAGGCCCAGGCCAACCGTTTCTTCAGCTTCGTGTCGGACGCCTACGAGCGCTCCTCGCTCGTGTTCACGACGAACAAGGAGATACCCGACTGGGCGGAGATGGTGGGAGACCCCGTGCTCTCGACGGCCCTCATGGATAGGATCTTGCACCATGCCCGCTGCTTCTCCCTGCAGGGCGAGTCCTACCGGCTGAAGCATCCCGAGCTGTACGCGCACCGCATCTGAACTGGGGCGGGGTCGGTTGGCCAGGCGCTCAGGCCGAAAGGCCATCGCGCTTGGCCGCGCCGCTTCGCGACGCTGTTTTTGAATGCCGCGCTCCGCGCGGGGAGATCTTACCTTCGGAATAAGCGCTTACCAACCATTGGAAAGAAGTGCTTACCATGCACTCGAAAAAAGTGCTTACCGAGGTGCACGAAGAAGTGCTTACCGTAGAAAGCTAAAAAGTCCTTACCTTGAAAAGAAAATTCTGCTTGACATTCTCAGTACATGCTTCATAAAAAGTTACGCCAGGTGTGCACATCGTCGGTGTACACACCGATTGATGCGTAATGCTCACGGGGCCTCTAAAGATTATCTAAATAATCCTTTATTATCCCGTACATACAATGAGACGCATTCGTGCCAGGTCTGCATTGCATCCCAAGAACTAGACCGAGGGAAGGAAAAACCAGAGTGTCCTGACCGAAAGACCCTGAGGCACGTACTACCCTCGAGTCCTTTGAGCCCTTCCAATAATATCCGTAGGTCCATGAAAAGAAACTGTTATTTGTCTGGACATGAGCATGGAAAGACTCTTGCGCCCATGAGGCCGAAAACAGGCGCCTACCACCTGCGACACCTTTGTTGAGATACAGCACACCAAGCTTGGCCATATCCACAAGCCTAAGACAGAGACCGGACCCCCCACATGTATGTCCACATAAATCGGTTTCCCAAATTGGGTACTCGATACCCATGGGTTCAAAGTATCTGTCGTATAAAAACGACAACAGCGACGTACGGCAAGCTTTTTCGAGCATGCAACCAGCTAGAATTGAATCGCCTGTAGAGTATGCGTATTTCTCCCCAGGCGCGAATGCCATTACCTGACTCATCATGTGCGCAACGTAATCTCTTGCGCCAATACCAGCCCTCCGGTCAAAATACATCAGCTGAGGCCCCAAAATACCCGACCGCATTGTCAAGAGGTCGCTGAGAGTCATTTTCTCCCAGCTTCCATCGTAAGTCCTGTGATTATCTCCAAAGAAGTCTGTTGGCTTATCTTTAAGGTCGAGGTAGCCCTCATGTATGGCCATGCCAATCGCAGCGCTGGTAAAGCTCTTCGTGTTCGAATAAATGTCACGCGGATAATCATCCACCCATCGTTTCTCGTACAAAACACTGCAGTCTTTGTCCAGAACTACGATGCCTTCAAGCCCTAAATCCATAGGTAGGCCATTTGTTTTATCAGCCATGTATTCTGTCAAGCATTGGCCCATTGTTCACCTCCTCACACTTTCCCTTGCCTTGCGCCACTGCTGGGAATGACCCATTTATCCAGCTCGTCATCCACCTCTCGGGCCCTGCGCCGTTGCCGAAGAGCGTCATTCCTGCTGGGGCTCCAACTGGAATTGCTCGTTCCACTGGCTTTTAATTGCCTGCTTTAGTTCATTGATGGCAACATTGCCTACGCACCTTCTGCAAATCTCGTAGGGGCTATTCCGCCGATAGCACTTCCTTGTTGTTGAAAAAGCCCGCTCATATCCAAGTCTCTGGAGAAGATCCATCGTCTCTTCTGAATAATCAGATAGCCCCCCGAACGGATATGCAAACTGAGTCACCGAAGACCCCGTCAGCCTTTCTAGAAGGTCTTTAGATTCAGCAAGTTCATATAATTGATCACTAATGGACAACCTCCCAATTGAAGGATGGTTAACCGTGTGTGACCCTATCGTGACGAGCGGCGACTGAGACAGCTCTTTTAATTCTTCCTGATTGAGCATCCTAAATTGTCTCCGAGGCTGTCGTCCCTCAGTTCCCGACCATTCTCTAAGAAGTCCCATCTCTCGATTCCTTGATTCGACATCCATATCCAACATAAACTTAAAGAGCTGGCGGTTGGCCCACCGCCTATCAAGCCTGCTTTCTGTACTCAATCTAATGCCGCAAGCGCACACCTCGTTGTTTCTAATCCCTCCCTCAATAATCAATCTCGAAAGTTCGTTGCACCAGTCCTCTTCTGACGATCCAATGCGCGCCGTTGAAACAAAGAATGTTGCGGGTACTCCGTATTCCTCTAATATGGGCAAGGCGTTGTAGTACCCATCCGCATACCCGTCGTCAAACGATATGGATACGGCGCGCTCACCCTTCTCTATCTCGGATGTAGGCAGAACCTCATAATTCTCAACAATGTATTCCATATGCCTTCGGAAGACATCTGTTGGAGTAACTATGCCGTTCCAGTCTGCGCAGTCATCATCAATTTTGTGATAGCACAGGACACTCATAACGACATCTTCTTTGCAAGCTCATCAACAACCGGTAGGTTTTCGGTTATTAGACCCGCCTTTAATCCAATGTCGTTGATTAACTTGATCATCGACACTGTTTCTAAATCGGGATGTGTCAAGATATCCTTTTTGAACATGGCTTCGCAACGCCCCAGAGAAGTCTTAGCCATCTGGCCATACCCCCGTTCCAATGAGAATAAAAGATTATCGTAGACGCCTTTCAAGGAGTCACAAACATGTTTGCCGTTTTCTAGTCGGTCTTGATGGCCCTTGCGATAGCAATGGAGTGTGACTGGCGCTATCGCGAATTTGGACGCAGCGTCAAGTGCACGCAACAAAAAAGGGGGGTCTTCATATCGCCTATAGGCAGGAAATCTCAGGTGATGTCTTTCGATAAAAGCGCGCTCAAAGATGTACGACTGAAAGAAAAAGTCGAATTGATAGTTACTGAAGTCGAGAACCGCGCCTTCTCGCGACAGTCTGCCTAGTTCACGAAACATGCCAGCGTCATTCACGACGCCGTCACGCATCTCACACCGATAGCTAGCGCATACGCTAGTGCCGTTTGCACTGCATGCTCTAACCATCCAAGACAAGGCGTCATCATCTTGGTAAAAATCATCTGCATCAAGAAAGCTGATGAAGGACCCATTTGCACAAGAGAGTCCCACATTCCGAGCCACGCCCGCACCGGAGTTCTCGATCCTTAGGGCCACCAAATCCTCGGCCTCTAGTTCCCTAAGCACCATTCCCGTTTCGTCGGTCGATCCGTCGTCCACCGCTATTATTTCGACAGATACATTCTTTTGGCGCCGAACGCTTTCAATACACTCCCCGATGTACCTCTCCTCGTTGAAAGCGGGGATAATAACGGAAACGACTGGGGTGTCACCCGTAGCCATGTCAACATCCTTTATCTGGAGTCCACAGTATTTCGGCCTTTTGGGTTTCCGAAAGACGTTCGTATCTTTTCTTGACCTGGTCCATTATCTTATTTGCCTGCACCTCTACGGCGCGCCTGAATTCGTGATTTGTCTCGTCTTTTGCTAACCTTTGCATTTCTCTGTATGTATACAGAAAAGAATTGACCTTTTCTACTGTTTCGGGACTGATAGTAATAGACCCATCCCGAAAACGTTTCCAATAACCAACT
>JAFUCW010000099.1 GCA_017459485.1 Eggerthellaceae bacterium
AGCCATCTCGTGGACTGCAACACGCTCATCAACTCCACCGTTCCTGTGCTTGTGGTTATTGCTATCGTTGCCCTTGCCTGCGGTGTCGGCCTTGGACTTGTCGGAGGTAAGCGAAGCATGGGCCGTGCCCTTGGCGCCGCTCCTGCCGTTTTGCTTGCCGCCATGATCGGATTGGCTGTATGGGCCGCCGCCGACTTCCATGGGTTTTTCGCTGCCTTCCACGGATTGCTGTTTCCTCAAGGGAACTGGACGTTTCCCTTCGACAGCCTGCTCATTTGCATGCTTCCAACTGGGTTTTGGATCGGTATGGCAATCATGTGGGTTGTGGTGACCGTCGGGTTATCGGTCGCCTCGATCGTCATTGGGCGCAGGCTGTTGCGTCGATAATGCTAGAATCCTGTATTCGGGCAGACAACTGCGTCGGCAGCAAATACGAACAACCAAGGAGAGCAACCATGACCGAAGCCAGCAACGTACGTGTGCGTTTCGCCCCCTCTCCCACGGGCATGCTCCATGTGGGCGGTGCGCGCACGGCAATCTACAACTGGGCTTTTGCACGAGCTAACGGCGGCACATTCATCCTGCGTATCGAAGACACCGACCCGGAGCGGTCCACCAATGAAAACACGCAGATCATCTTACGTGCCATGCGCTGGCTGGGACTCGACTGGGATGAGGGACCCGAAGTGGGAGGCGATGCGGGGCCCTATTTCCAAATGCAGCGGATGGACACCTACCGGGCCGCGCTCAAGACGCTCAAGGAAGCAGGAGCTGCCTACCCGTGCTTCTGCACGAAAGAGGAGCTTGACGCGAAACGGGAAGCAGCAGGTGAATCGTATTCCGGATACGACCGGACATGCCGCGCGCTTGACTCATCGAAAGCGCAGGCGCGCATCGACGCTGGAGAGGAGCACGTGTGGCGCCTTTGCGTGCCCGAAGGCCATGGCCCCGTCGAATTCGACGATGCGGTCCATGGCCATATGAGCTTTCCTCTTGACGTGATGGACGACATGATACTCGTTCGCAGCGACGGATCGCCCACGTACAACTTTGCTGTTGTGTGCGACGACGTCAACATGGGGATCACCCATGTCATCCGTGGCGACGACCACCTTTCCAACACGCCTCGCCAAGTGCTTATCTACGAAGCGCTCGGCGCTGCCGTCCCCACCTTCGCGCACCTTTCTATGATTCTAGGAAGCGATGGCAAGAAGCTCTCCAAGAGGCATGGCGCGACAAGCGTTGAAGAATACGAACGCGCCGGCTACACGTCCGATTGCATGGTGAACTTCCTTGCTTTGCTTGGATGGAGCCTGGATGGAGAAACGACTATCATTCCACGCGAAGTCCTTGCGAAAGAGTTCAGCCTTGAGCGAATCACCAAAAAGGACGCCGTGTTCGACGAAACGAAACTAAATTGGATGAATGGGCAGTACATTCAGGCTATGGGCGCGCGCAAATGGGTTGAAGAGGCGGGTCCTTGGCTAGAGGAGGCCGGCGCAGCAGGAACGACGATCGACCTGAAGAAGGTCTACCCCCTCGTTGCGGAGCGGCTTGAGCGATTCGACCAGAT
>JAFUCW010000008.1 GCA_017459485.1 Eggerthellaceae bacterium
AGCACCTTGACAGAGGGGTCGATGGCTGCAATTTCCCGTGCGGCGTATTCTGGTCCGGTCAGCTCTTCCTTGAAGCGATGCAGGCCGAATCCGCTGTGCACGCATTGCTTCAGAATGCCGCCCAGGCGTCCTTCGCGGTCGATGAGCAGCACGCTTTGCGCACCGCCCTTCGCGGCTGCGTTGGCCGCGGCAATGCCGGCAGCGCCGCCGCCGACCACCACCACGTCGTAGAGCGCCTCTTCGGAGCAGGCGGGCATGGGGGCGGGCGAGTTGGACGAAAGGTTGGACGAAGGTGCCGCGGAAGGCGCTGCGGACGCACGCGATTCCCCGCTCTCCTCCGCACCTGGTTGCGCGTCCATTTTCGCCACTAAGTCGCGGTAGTCAGCGCGAGCGTGCACAATCAGGGGCGACCCCGTGCTGCGGCGGTCCACCTTCTCTGGGTCGGTGCCGGTCTCGCGCACGTAGATCTTCATGAGCTCGGGGCTGCAGAAGCCGCCGTGGCAGCGGCCCATCATGGCGCCACAACGCCACTTCACCGCGTCGAGCGTAAGGCACGGTAGCGGCCCATGGAGCACGTCAAGGATGTCGGCTTCGGACACTTCGCAGCAGCGGCAGACCACATGGCCTTCGGCCGGATCGTTTTCGATGGCGGATGCGCGTGTCTTGTCGTCCATCATCGCGAACAGCTGCTTTGGGCAACGGCGCGGGTTGAACCCTTCGCGCTTGAATGCCTGCAGATAGGCTCCCACCTGCGCACCGATGTCGACCGCCACCGCAGGGGCGCTTGTCAGTCCGGGAGACTCGAAGCAAGCGATGTTGAAGAAGCCCGGCGCGTCGTCGGGCTGCCCAATGACGAAGTCGCCCACGTCTCCAGTTGAGCGCAAGCCCGCGAAGTTCGTGATAATGCCGCGCGACGAAAGGTCGGGCCAAGTCTTCTTTGCCGCAGCAAGAATCTCCTTCAGGCCATCGGCGCCCGTTGCCGTAGTCTCTTTCGAGTCTTGGGCGTGTGCGTTGGGCCCGACGATCATGTTGCCGTGGATGGACGGTGTGATAAGCACGCCTTTACCTGCTGCCGTCGGCGCCTGGAACATGGTGTGGGAAAACGTCGACCCGAAGTCCGTGTCGTAGAGGCAGTAGTCGCCGCGCCGCGCTGTAATGTGCAGCTTCCGTTCGGAGACCATGTTGTTGATTTCGTCGGAGAAGACGCCTGCGGCGTTGACCACTGTAGCAGCATGGAGCGTTTCGCCGCCTTCGAGCGCCACCTGGTAGCCATCCTGCGCCTTCTCCACGCGCACAACCTTGCAGTTGAACGCGAACTCCACGCCGTTTTCCGCCGCATTTTCGCCAGCACGCAGCGCAACATGGTACGGGTCGCAGATGCCGCCTGTCGGTGCGAGCAAGGCGCCCTTTGCCTCGGGGGACACGTTCGGCTCTAGCTCCAGAAGCTCGTCGCGCGAAAGCTCGCGCACGCCTTCGATGCCGTTTTCCGCACCACGCGCCACCAGATCGCGCACCGTCTGCAGCTCGTCGTCGGAGTAGGCCACCACAAGCGACCCGTTGTTCAACAAGGGAAATCCCAGCTCTTCTGCCCACTGAGGGAACAGACGCGAACCTTCCCGGTTGTAGCGAGCCTTGAGCGACCCGGGCTTCGGGTCGAACCCGGCGTGCACGATGCCGGAATTCGCACGCGTAGCCCCGCAGGCAATGTCGTTGCCCGCCTCGAGCACCAGCACTTCCAAGTCCCAGCGTGCCAACTCGCGCGCCGTGCAGCAGCCTGCCACACCGGTGCCGATCACCACAACGTCCCACTGCGTCTGCATGAAAACCTCTTATCCTTCGCAACAAACAAACCATCCCATTATAGAGCTGTCCAGAATGATACGGGCTTGGACACGACGGCTCCTTATAGGGAATACAGGATGCAGCACGCTGCAGGATGCGGCACACTGCAGGATGCGGCACACTACAGGATGCGGCACACTACAGGATGCGGCAAACGTTCGCACGGCATAGAGAGCACGCAGGGCAGGAAGTGCGTTGTTTCCTGGTGCGAAATGCTTGACAGGACACTCTGCGTATCCTACTATACATCTGAACATTTGAACAGATGTTCATATAATGAGCTGAAGGGAGTTGTCATGCGTAAGGTTTTCAAGATCGATGGCGATATTTGCGCGAACTGCGCAGGCAAGATTGTGGCGGCAGTGGAAAAGCTTCCCGGTGTAAACAGCGTTTCGTGCAACGCGATCACCTACAAGTTCACCTTGGATGCCGACGACGCGTCCTTCGACGACTTGGTGCAACAATCCGTCAAGATCTTCGCCGACATCGAACCTGACGCCGAACTCGTTCTTTAGAGCACGTTTTCCTTCCCTTTACCACTGAGCTCTTTTGCCACCCTGAGCAGCCGCCGCTACTCGTTCACCCTCAGGCAGCGCATGGCGTTGAGGATGGCGATCACGGTCACGCCCACGTCGCCGAACACGGCAAGCCACATGTTGGCAAGGCCGACGACCGGCAGGGCAAGGATCATGATGACAACCTTCACACCAATGGCGAACACGATGTTCTGGCGCACGATGCGCATGGTCTTGCGCGCGATGTTGATGGCGGTGGCGATGCGCGAAGGCTTGTCGTCCATAAGCACGATGTCGGCGGCTTCGATGGCGGCATCGGAGCCCATGGCGCCCATGGCGATGCCCACGTCTGCACGCACAAGCACCGGGGCGTCGTTGATGCCGTCGCCCACAAACGCCAGCTTGCCCTTTTCGCTTTGCTGGGCCAGGAGCTCTTCGACCTTCGTCACCTTGTCCTGGGGCAACAGCTGCGCACGGTATTCGTCCACACCCAGTTCTTTGGCGACGGCTGCCGCCACTTCCTCGCGGTCGCCTGTGAGCATGACCGTTTTTTTCACGCCGGCCTTATGCAGGTTGGTGATAGCCTCCTTGGCGTCGTCTTTCATCATGTCGGCGATGATGATGTGGCCCAGGTACTCGCCGTCAAGCGAAACGTGCAAGATTGTGCCGACCAGCTCGCAGTCGGGGGCGTCGATGCCTTCGGTTTTCATAAGCTTGTCATTGCCGATAAGCACCTTGTGCGAGTTCACGTTGGCAGAAACCCCCTTGCCGGAAAGCTCCTCCACGTTGTCGATCTGGTCGCGGTTGATCGTGCCGGAGTAGCTTTCGATGACCGAAAGCGCAATGGGGTGGTCGGAGTACGCCTCTGCGTGGGCGGCATAGGAGAGCAGCAGGTCGCGGTCGACCCCTTCGGCCGTGTGGACATCCACCACGCCGAACGTGCCGTTGGTGAGCGTGCCCGTCTTGTCGAAGGCAACCGTATCCACTTCGGACACCGCTTCCAGATAGCTGGAACCCTTCACCATGACGCCCACGCGAGACGCCGCGCCAATGCCACTGAAGAACGACAGCGGAACCGAAATGACCAACGCACAAGGGCAGCTGACGACCAGGAACACAAGAGCGGACTCGATGCTTTTCGGCACCGACTGGCCGAACAACAATGGGGAAACAATGGCAATGAGCAGCGCAAGGCCGACCACGATGGGCGTATAGTAGCGTGCAAAACGCGAGATGAAGTTTTCGGTGCGTGCTTTCTTTTCGCTGGCGTTTTCGACCAGATCGAGGATGCGCGAAACGGTGGATTGGCTGAATTCGGAAGTGGTTTCGACGGTGATCATGCCTGTCATGTTCACGCAGCCGCTGATGACCTGGACGCCTTCTTCAACCACGCGCGGGACGGATTCGCCCGTGAGCGCTGAAGTGTCCAGTTGCGACTTGCCGGAGACGACCACGCCGTCAAGCGGCACGCGCTCGCCCGCTTTGCACACGATCTGGCTGCCCACGGCGACTTCGTTCGGGTCGACCTGCACCAGTTCGCCGTCGCGCATGACGTTAGCATAGTCGGGCGCGATGTCCATCATGGCCGTGATGGACTTGCGCGTCTTGCCCACAGCGTAGCTTTCGAACAGCTCGCCTACCTGGTAGAACAACATGACGGCAGCGCCTTCGGCCATGTGCGGTTCTGATTCGGGGAAAAACACGAGCAAAAACGCGCCGATGGTGGCTATTGCCATGAGCAGGTTTTCATCGAAAGGCTGCTTGTGGGTGATGCCGTGCCACGCCTTCTGGAGGACGTCGTGCCCGGCAATAAGGTAGGGAATAAGGAACGCGCCGAATTCGACCCATAGCCCGAACGGCTCCGGGAAGGAGTCGAAGACGCCCGCGAACTCGAAGATTTCCAAAAGGATGAAGATCCCCAGGGCAACGAGTATCCGGTTGCGCTTTTTCTTCTGCTTCTTGGTCATTTCTGACGTCCGACCCTTCCTCCGTCGCTTTGCATCTGTGCATCTCATTTGTATGAACGTATGAGCATATGTTCATGTGTCTTGCATAGCATATACGCTACTACGACTCTAGTCAATGGCAAAGCGCGACTTTTATTGGCTAGATGGCGGCACACGCCGAAAACTGCCAAGGACACGCGGGCGACGCGTCCTTCGGTTGCTTCGCTGCTATGATCGGTCCCTGCGCGGTTTTTTCATTGCAGGGTCGTTAAGTGCGCTGCATGGCAAAGCGCTACCTATATAATGAAAAGAAATCCCCCAAGAGAAGGGTGCGCGCATGCCCAAGCGAGAAGACATCAAGAAGGTCCTCATTATTGGCTCTGGCCCCATCATCATCGGTCAGGCATGTGAGTTCGACTACAGCGGCACCCAGGCATGCAAGGCGTTGCGCAACCTGGGCTACGAAATCGTGCTCGCGAACAGCAACCCTGCCACCATTATGACCGACCCGGAAACGGCCGACGCCGTCTACGTCGAACCACTCAATGTAGATCGGCTGACGCAGATTATCGAAAAGGAGCGCCCCGACGCGCTGCTGCCTAACTTGGGTGGACAATCCGGTTTGAACCTTTCGAGTGCGCTGGCGGAGGCGGGCGTTCTGGAACAATACGGCGTTGAAGTCATCGGTACGCCTATTGACGCCATCGAGCGCGGCGAAGACCGCGACATCTTCAAGCAAACCATGGAAGAGCTAGGCATAGAAATGGCCCGCTCGCGCGTGTCCCACACGGTTGAGGAAGCGGTCGAAATAGCCGAAGAGCTTGGGTACCCCTGTGTGCTGCGCCCCGCCTACACCATGGGCGGCACGGGCGGCGGCCTGGTCTACAACGTCGAAGAGCTACGCACGGTGGTGGCACGCGGCCTGGCAGCATCGCCTGTGACCGAGGTGCTCGTGGAAGAGAGCATCCTGGGATGGGAAGAGCTTGAATTCGAAGTGGTGCGCGACGCCAAGGGCCAGATGATTACCGTGTGCACCATCGAAAACATCGACCCGATGGGCGTGCACACGGGCGACAGCTTCTGCGCGGCACCCATGCAAACCATTGCGCAGGACGTGATCGACCGCCTGCAGGAAAAGTCCTACCGCATCGTCGACGCCGTTAAGGTCATCGGCGGCACCAACGTCCAATGGGCTCACGACCCCGATACCGACCGCGACATTATTATCGAAATCAACCCGCGTACCAGCCGCTCGTCTGCATTGGCATCAAAAGCGACCGGTTTCCCGATCGCGCTGGTTTCAGCGATGCTTGCCAGCGGCCTGACTCTGGACGAAATACCCTGCGGCAAGCACGGCACGCTGGACAAGTACGTTGCCGACGGCGACTACGTGGTCGTGAAGTTCGCTCGCTGGGCGTTCGAGAAGTTCAAGGGCGTCGAAGACAAGCTGGGAACGCAGATGCGTGCCGTGGGCGACGTCATGTCCATTGGCAAGACCTACAAGGAAGCCTTCCAGAAGGCCATCCGCTCGCTGGAGAAAGGTCGCTATGGGCTGGGATTCGTCAAGAACTTCAATGGCAAAAGCCTTGACGAGCTGCTGGAACTGGTGGCAACTCCCACGTCCGAGCGCCAATTTATCATGTACGAGGCCCTGCGCGCCGGCGCCACCGTGGAAGACCTCTATGAGCGCACGAAGATCAAGCGGTACTTCATCGAGCAGATGAAAGAGCTGGTAGACGAGGAAGAAGCCATCCTTGCTTGGGCAGGCGAGCACCCCACGCAGGTGATTCCCGACGACATGCTCACTGCAGCAAAGAAGGACGGGTTCGCGGACCGCTACCTTGCGCAGCTGCTCGACATTCCCGAGACCAAGATTCGCGCGCGTCGCACCGAGCTGGGCGTGGTCGAAGGCTGGGAAGGCGTGCACGTGTCGAGCACACAGGACAGCGCGTACTACTATTCGACGTACAACGCTCCCGACGCGGCTCCTTCCAGCAACGGCCGCAAAGTCATGATCTTGGGCGGTGGCCCGAACCGCATTGGCCAGGGCATCGAGTTCGACTACTGCTGCGTGCATGCAGCAAAGAGCCTGAAAAAGCTTGGGTTCGAGACGATTATCGTCAACTGCAACCCCGAAACGGTATCCACCGACTACGACACATCCGACAAGCTCTACTTCGAGCCACTGACCGCCGAAGACGTGCTGGCTATCTACGAAAAGGAGCAGCC
>JAFUCW010000100.1 GCA_017459485.1 Eggerthellaceae bacterium
ACCTGGAATTCGAACCCTTCGCGACGCATGGTCTCCATAAGCACCGACAGGTGCAACACGCCGCGCCCCGCGACCTCTATGCTGCCGTCTTCCCGCTCGGTGATGCGCATGGAGATGTTGCTCTCCTTTTCCTTCATCAGACGTTCGCGCAGCTGCCGTGAACCCACAATGTCCCCTTCACGCCCCACAAGCGGGCTGTTGGACGCTTCGAACACAACGGCCATCGTGGGCTCTTCGACCTTGATGGGGGGCATCTCCACGGGGTTTTCCTTGTCGGTGACCATGTCCCCGATGTCCGCGTCATCCACGCCCACCACTGCCACAATGTCGCCGGCGGTTGCCTCTTTGACTTCTTGCTTGCCTAGCTCTTCGAAAACGAAGACCTGCTTGATGGGACAGGTGTAGCGGTTCCCGTCGTTTTTGATGACCAGGACCGAGTCGCCCTTGGCCACCTTGCCTGCGCTCAGGCGACCCACACCGATGCGGCCGACGTAGCTGGAATGGTCCACAGTGCAGATCTGCAGCGCAAGCGGGCCATCTGAATCCACGTCTGGTGCCGGGACTTCCTTGATGATGGTATCGAGCAGCGGAATCATGTTCTGGTTGCCATCTTCCGGGTCCATGCGCGCATATCCACCAATGGCAGACGCGTAGATGACGGGGAAATCCAGCTGTTCGTCGGTGGCATCAAGCTCCATCATAAGCTCGAACACCTCGTCAACCACCTCCGATGGGCGCGCACCAGGACGGTCAATCTTGTTGACTACCACCACGATGCGAAGGCCCTGCTCAAGGGCATGACGCAAAACGAAACGCGTTTGGGGCATGGGACCCTCGAACGCGTCCACGATAAGTAGCGCACCGTCCGCCATGTTCAGCACGCGTTCCACTTCGCCGCCAAAGTCTGCGTGGCCCGGCGTGTCGATAACGTTGATTTTCACATCCTGGTAGGTAATGGAGATGTTCTTCGAAAGAATGGTGATGCCGCGCTCGCGCTCCTGGTCGTTGGAGTCAAGCACGCGCTCGTCCACCTGCTGGTTTTCGCGAAAGACGCCTGCCGTGTAGAGCAGCCGGTCCACCAGCGTGGTTTTGCCATGATCAACATGTGCAATAATAGCTACATTGCGCAAATTCTCTTGTTTCATCTCTTCCCTTCCGGCGATTTTCCGCAGGGTATGGTAGCACGAAGGCGGCAGGCCCTCTGCTCTTTCATGTTATTAGCTCATTCCCTTCGCATACGGTCGTCCCTGTTATTCGCATGACCTTCTCGGCGTCTTCCCGAAGGTGCCTTTGCATGCATGACGAACTCTTCTTCTGGCGGCGCTAGGATACGGCAGCCCAGCTTCAAGGTGCCCCCTTTCGCATTGTATCGGCCCACCTTGTGCGCCGTCTTTGCAACTCCTGGTACGGCTGCCCTCATCGGGATCTCGAACGGGACTGACCAAGTGTGCCGCGATGCTTCGTGCAAATAGTCAATAGGCAGCTACAACTGTGGCATGCTATGATTTTGAAAGCGGACGAAAGGGGGGCGCCGTGGAATACACCAGAGAAGGCGAAGTGATGGTCGCCTGCCATGCACTCAAGGCAGAGATAGACCACCTTCAAGAGAAGACAGGCATCTACCGGCCCATTGTGTGGGTGGACCGGGGACTCCACAATTTTCCCGACAAACTCAAAGCCACCCTCCAGGAAGCGCTTGACTCGGTAGAGGATGCTCATACGGTGCTCTTAGCATACGGAAACTGCGGGAACGCTCTGCAGGGCATTGTCACGGGCGATTTCGAAACGATCATTCCCAACGTGGACGACTGCATATCCATCCTGTTCGGCAGCAAGAGGGCGCGTATGGACTACTCGGCCGAGCATGCGGCGTTTTTCCTGACGGAAGGCTGGATGGATGCCGACCACAGCATCGTCCAAGAGTACAACTACACGGTCGAAAAGTACGGCCAGGAGCAGGCGGACAGCATCACCGAGATGATCTACGCCCACTACCGCACGATGGCCTACCTTGAAACCGGTCTCTACGACATAGACGCCCTTATGGACACAACGCGCCACCTTTGCGACGTGTGCGGAATGAAGCAGGTCGTCGAACCAGTGAGCATCGAGTACGTCGAGCAGCTAGTCGCTGGTCCCTGGGACGACAAGCGTTTCCTTCATGTGCCGCCGCGTAGCAAGGTTCCCTTTTTCGGCTGACGGCGCCTTCCCGGCGCGAGGCCGGAACATGAAGGCGGTGCGCTGCCCTACTGAAGCACGTATTCGGTATGGGCGTCGTCGTAAGTGATCAGGTACCAGTTGTACTGACGGTGGAAACGTCCCAGGCTGGGATCGCACACGTAGGTTTTCCCATTGAGGTACACTTCGGTCCAACCATGCGGCTCGACTCCACTCGACGCGCTGTATGCGCCGCCCACGCGGAAGTTGGCGTCGTAGCCGCAGATACGCGCAAGCCAGGTAAACAGCGACGCGCCTCCGTAGCAGTCGGAGTTGCCTCGCCGTTTGACCATGAGTGCGTATTCGATGCTTGTTGCGTCACTGGCAATGCCATAGGGCAGAATGCGGCTGTCCATGGCGCTGACCGCTTTGATTCCCATCGTGTACTCGAAGCACTTGCGCAAATCGTAGCCGCACTGTCCGGCAATCTGGCGCAAATAGTCGTCCAATTCGGCGTTGCCAGAAATTCCTGCCGAGGTGGTCGGAACGAGCACCCAGCCCTGCGCAGCAGTGCCGTTGGAAGTAAACTGCTGAACGTTGGCGCCGTCTGCCTTCGATCCTCTCGCTACGTCGAGCGCCTTGCCCGACCCGACGTTGCGCAGTTCAAAGGTGCCATCGGCTCGAAGAGTAGGACGCCACAGCTGAGCAGCGGTGCCGTTTGACGTCCATTGCTGCACGTTTGCACCATTTGCTTTCGAAGCGTACTGCACATCGAGAGCGCGGCCAGAGCGGTCTGACGTAATGCGGTAGCGCCCGTCGCCCACAGGCGAGAGCAGGAACTTCTGAGCGCCGGATCCGTTCGCAGCCCATTGCTGGATGTTGGCGCCATCCGCAAGGGAGCCATTCGCCACGTCAAGCGCCTTGCCCGAACCGGCGTTGCGTATTTCATAGACTCCCGCAGGAACGAGGTCGCGCGATTCAACGCGCCACTGCTGAGTTGCCGCAGAAGACGATGCTGCCGTTACGGCTGCCGCTCCCTGCGCAGAAGACGAAAGCGAAAGACGGCGATGTGACGACATGTTTTCGAAGACCAGTCCCCCTTCGCCCACGGTTGGCTTCCATAGTTGCGAAGCGGACTGCGTGCTGAGCGGTCGCTGAACAACGCGGCCGGACTCTTCGGTCAGGTAGAGGCCCGAACACGCGGACTGGATTCGAACCGTGCCCGAACCGGCAGAGCGCACTTGGAATCGCTGGGCGAACGTGGCATTGGCGCTCCAGCCCTGAGCCGCGGCGCCCGATTCACGCGAAGCTCCAGAGATGTCAAGGACGGGGCCGGCAGCGCAACGAAGTGTGTAGCACCCTTCGGGCAGCACCACTACTTCCTTGAGGTTCCAGTGTTGGGCAGCGGTGCCATTGGAAGCGTAGAGTTGCACGTTGGCGCCAGCAGTCCTGGATCCTCCGGCCACGTCGAGCACGTTGCCGGACAGTTTCGACGCAAGCGTGAACGATCCGTCGGAATTGCGCGAAATTGCCCAACGCTGGGCGGCAGTGTCGTTGCCCGGCCACGCCTGTGCATTCGCGCCTACGCAAGGGCTTCCGCCTGCAACGTCAACCACGGTGCCCGTGGCAGCCGAACGAACCGTGTAGTAGCCATCGGAGTTGCGCGTGATGGCCCAGCGCTGGGCCGCAGAGCCGTTCGACGTGTACACCTGCACGTTGGCGCCCGCAGAAGCAGAGGCCCCCGCAAGGTCCATGCGAAGCGCCGAAGCATGGGAAGGGCTGAACTCGTAGACCCCGTCGGCGATGGCACGCGCAGGCGCCGTAGGTGCCTTTGTGGGGAGCAGCCACCAACGCTGCGCGACGGTGCCGTTCGCAGAGTACACCTGGACGTTTGACCCGCTGGCTGCCCTTGCGCCTGACACGTCCAAGCGCAGGGAGGGGGCGTGCACGGGAGCGATCGCCCAGCCCGTACCAGAGCGGGTTATCCTCCAACGCTGGGCGGCAGTGCCGTTAGCCGACCACTGCTGCACGTTCGCTCCAGGCGCAGCGCTTCCCCATGCCACGTCGAGCACCTTGCCCGACGAAGCGCTGGCAATGCGGTAGGTGCCGTCTGTGTTGCGCGAGACATTCCAACGCTGAGCGGCAGTCTTGTTCGATTCCCACACCTGAACATTGGCGCCATTGGAGTTCGATGCGCCGCTTACGTCGAGCACGAACGTGCCACCAAGCGCAGACTGGATGTAGTAGGTTCCCGAATCGGGGCCGTTTCCCGCGCCGGTCGTGAGCACGGCAGGAGCCGAAGTGTCGTCGGCATGTGCCGGGACAGGAGCACCGCACAGCAACGTCGCACATGCCGCAATTGCTGCGAGGGCAGAAATACGAAGGGCCAACCGCGTGATCATTGGGAATCCTTCCGTCTTTTGGTCTGCGATGCGCTTCGTCAGCGCAACTTGCCCATTGTCTCACATTATGGGCGGATGCATTATCCGTATGGGAGCTTTATCGGTGCCTTTCAGCTTCGCTGCTTTTCGTTGGACGCATCTGCGCGAAGGGACCTATACGCCCCTTTGGCAGGCAGGACAAGCACGAGCGCGGCGACGGCAACGATGGCAAGGTCCATAGGAGAGCCTGTCAGATACGTCGACGTCTGCACTCCCGTGACCAGAAAGATAGGAACTTCGCTTAGCAGATCGAAGCAGGCATGAAGAACCACGCACAGCCAAATACTGCGCGTTTTCACATACACAGCGCACATAATCAGGCCAAACAACGTGCATTCTGCTATCTTCCCCACAGCCTGCACGTAAGCCGTCAATCGGAACAACGACCCTAGATCGCTTGTCACATGAAGAATGCCGAACACAAGAGAGGACGTCGCGGCCGCGGCGAGCAAGGCGTTGTTCTTGGTTCCCATGGTTTCGAAAGTCTTCGCGAACCCTTCGAACAGCAGGCCTCTGAACAACGCCTCTTCGAAAAGCGCCGTGGCACACAACATGGCGGCGAAGACGACGACCGAAGGCAAGGGCGCCGTGGGGCTCCCGCCCTGCACCAGCACCTTCGCAACTCCGACTGCAAGCGCGACAGCAAGCACCGCAGCCGCAGTGATGCGCAGAGACAGCGCGGACGGACGGGCGCCCAGCCCAAACACGCCGGAAGCGAAATAAAGCGCGGCCGTCACCATGGCTGCAAGAAGGCTTTGTGCGAAGGCGTACGTCACTTCCGGCGCGACACCCATGCCAGAAAACGCCCATGCCACCTGGTCGGGCAGCACCCAGAAGCAAAGCGCCGAAACGATACTTACGACAAGCGCAAAGACGAGAGGTTGGTGCTGTCTGATTTTCTTCATGCTCACAAGTATAGAGCGCCCGTTGCCTTACAGGTGCCAGAAGCTTTTCCTGCCATAAGCGGCGCATCCGGCAGAAGCTGCCGGCGTCTGCACTAGTTGTTCACACCGTGGTGGGGCGTCCAGGTATTCCTGTCGATTGCCTCGAACGTGTAGCCAAGGCCCTGAAAGTGTTCGATGACCTGCGGAAGCGCCTCGACCGTCGTCTGCTTGCCCTCTGAATCGTGGCACAGTAGGACGATGTTGGTCTCCGGGGATGCCTCTTTGACGTAGCCAACGAGTTCTTCGGTTGTGTGTTCGGCGCCGTCGCCAAACGAAGCGTCCCAGTCGTAGTACTGATAGCCACGCGCCTGCACGGCGTCAACGAGCACTGTCATTATACCTGGACAGTAGTTGGCCGAAATGCCGTTGGACGACCCTCCGGGAAAGCGGATGAAACACGGCACGTATCCGATCTGGTCGGCCACCACCTTGCCGATTTGGTCGAGGTCGGCGAAATAGGCGTCGGTCGAAGCGTACACCTGCTCGTAGTCGTGGCTGAACGTATGGAGCCCAATGGTGTGACCGCGGTCATACGCCTCTTTGATGTAGTGGTAGCTGTCCGGGTTGTGCCCCACCACGAAAAAGGTCGCTTTGCAGCCGTAACGGTCCAGAATGTCGAGCACTTCGGGCGTGCGGGGCGAAGGCCCATCGTCGATGGTCAGATACACCACCTTGCGCCCGTTGTCTTTGTTGCTGCCCACCTGATCGCGGGCTCCCACGGGAAAGTCGCCATCGCGCCATGCAAGGGCTGTCGCGTCTGCGTGCGCAACGCCCTGCGCGCCAGACGAAGTCGCCACGCTGTTGCCTGAACCAGGTGCGTCCTCTTGAGCCTGACTGGCACCCTGCTGGCCTGCCCCTGCTGGTGCGGCTGTGTCCGAAACCGCCTCTTGCTCGGTGGCCGACGAATCCTGGGTGCCCGCAGCGCCCGCCGCTTGTTCCGTGCTGGCGGATGGGGTGTTGTTTTGACTGGGTTCTCCATTGCCGGACGAACATCCGAGCAACGCCGCGAAAACGATGGTCGCAATAAAAACAACGGCGGCGGCGCCTGCCAGATGAGCTTCACAAGATTTCATTGGTGCGTCTCCTCTGTTTGTGTGCATATTGTACTGCAGGGGTCCTTACACAAGCAGATCAAAGGGGACTTCGGTACCTATTCCCTTTGTTGCGTACACCAGGTTGTCCCGCGTGACGAACACTGCTTCGCACCCGAGCAGCTCTTCGACGAAGGCAAGGGCGCGCTGCAAGCCCATGGCAACGAGCGCGGTAGTATAGCCGTCGCCGTCGAGGGAGCGATCGCTTATCAAGGACACAGAGGCAAGGTCCGTTTCTGCCGGCATGCCTGTGTGCGGATCGAGGATGTGGTGAAACAGCGTGCCATCGGGTGCCGTGAAGCAACGTTCGTAGATGCCGCTTGTCACCACCGACCCGCTAGCAAGCTGCACTACGGCAAACGACTGTTCTTCGGCCTGTGCGCTTGAACGGGGTGCGCGTAGGCCCACGTTCCACAGGCTGCCGTCGGGCTTTCCCCCGAACACCACCGCGTTTCCTCCCAAGTTCACGACCCCATGGCAGACGTCCCGCTCTTGTAAAAGCGCTACCAGGCCGTCTGCAATGTAGCCTTTCGCCACGCCGCCAAGCACAAGGGTGGCCTGCGGATCGTCTAGCTGGATAGTCCGCCCCTTTACGTGAACACCGCGCCAATCCACGTGGGCACAAGCAGCAGCCAGGGCGTCGGCCGACGGAATCGCGGCGCCGGAACCATGCAAGGCGCCTCCGTCTGTGCCAGAAGGCGCGCCTGCCGGCAAACCAGCACCGCCGTTCCCGGTATGCCCTTTTGCTTGATGGAAATCCCACAGGGCAACCACTGGACCCATGGTAATGTCGAAAAGTCCCTCGGACGCCGCGCAGTATTCGAGCGAAGCGCGCACCAGGTCTGCAAGATCGGGCTCCACCTTAACCGGCGCGCCGCCCGCTTGGTTCACGCGGACCAGGCTGCTTTCGGGATGCGTGTGGCTAAAAAGACGCTCGTAGTAGGCGCAGCGTTCGACGACCGCATCAAGAGCGCTTTCTGCGCACCCATTGGGCACCCCGCACACCGATACGCTGTTGATGGTGTTGAACGCTTTGAATGTGCGCGTCTTCAAGTCCATGCGGCTACCTTGCTGAAAGCCACCCGCAGGTCAGCGGGCGACCACGTCGATATCGTCCGCGCCCACCTGCTCTCGCCCCGTGTAGACCGAAGGCTCCCGAGACCCGGCACGTTCGGCAGGAACGATTTCGACAATAAGCTGATGCGGCAGACACACGAGCAGGTTCCCCGGCTGGTCGATCGCCCCCTGCTTCATGCAGTCGCCGCCCGAGCAATCGGCGTCTTCGATGTGAACTGCCCCGTCTTCGACAACCACGGTGTTTGTGCCTTCGTCGCACACGACGACCTGCCTGGAGTCCTTGTCGAGCGGAAGCTGCGCAACCACTTCGCCATACGAGGTGACCTTGGCAACCGGGCCAGATGACGCGTCGCCGCCTTGCACCACTTGCATAACGAGCATGGCGACTAGCGCGACGGCAAGAACGCTTGCAATCACAAGGAAACTGCCGATAGCGGAGCGCTGCGTTTTTCCTGGCGCCTGGCTGGGTGTGTGTTCTGCTGGCACGTATGCTCCTTGGGGTGAACGTTGGCCTTTGGAGCCTGTCTTGCTTCTGTGCAAGTGTACCACGGCATTGTTCGGTATCATGTAGCCCATGAACAAAGGAAAGCTGCAGACTGCCGACGACCGTCCCACTCTTTTAACGCCTGGCGGAAGCGAAGGCGGCCCTTTTGCGCGGGCCGCACGGCAACCGCAGCCCACGCGGCCGCTCTGGACGAGCCGCGGCATTTCGTCGTTTTGGCTGAAGCTTGCTGCCATCGTTGCCATGACGTGCGACCACGTAGGACTTATTTTTTACCCCCATCTTCCGCTGGAAGCGCGCTGCGTTCTGATAGGTGTAGGCGGGTTGACGTTTCCTGTTATGGCATTTCTGCTGGTAGAGGGATATGTGCACACTTCGAATCTTGGGCGCTATGCACTTCGCCTTCTTGCGTTTGCGCTCGTGTCCGAGGTGCCGTTTTGGCTGTTCTTGGGCCATGAAGGCAATGTGCTGTTTACGCTGCTGGCAAGCCTGGGTGCGCTTTGGTTCGTCGACCGCGTGGACGACGCCCTTGTGCGCACAGTCGGCCTGGGCGGCTGCCTGGCCGCGTCGTTGCTTTGCGACTGGGGCGTGGTCGGGCCAGCGCTGGTGCTCCTCTTCTTCACCTTTCGCGCCAACCGTTTCGGAGTGGCCCTTCCGATGGCGCTGCCTATTGTCATGGGCGTGTCGTCAACCTGGGGATCGTTCGCAGGGGCTCTTGGGGAAGGCAGCTGGCGCAATTTGCCGTTTCTGCTCTATTACGCAGCCGGGTGCACGGCCGCTATTCCCCTTCTGTCGCTATACAACGGCACACGCGGCACTCATCCCATGAAGTGGTTCTTCTACGCGTACTACCCCGCACACATTGCTGTTCTGGGCCTTGCATACGTGGTCATGTTCGGATCCATGCCATCGCTTATGGTTGGATGGTAGCAAACCCGGAAACCGCCTTGATCACGGCGATGGCAAGCAAACCCGTAATTGCTCCCGTCGCGACTCCCGCCACCATGAGCACGGGCGCAAGCGACCATACGCGTGGCGTGCCCAAAGCGAATGTGGCCACGCACAGATGCCCGATGTTGTGCGCCACGCCAGCAGCAGCGGACACACCGACGATTCCCACTTTGTCCGTACGCTTGAGCAGAACCATCACGACAAACGCCAGCGCGGTCCCTCCAAGGCTGAATAGCGCCATGAACGGGGAACCGAACGTGAAGGTGGTCACGAGCAACTTCGCCGCTGCAACCACTGCGGCCATACGCACATCTATGGCGTAGAGAGCGAAAAGAATTGCCATGTTTGCAAACCCTAGTTTTATGCCGGGACCGGGACTGGGAAGAGGCACCAGGGGTTCAGGGTAGCCGAGCAGCATGCCCACGGCTGCAATGAGCGCTGCGAGCACCAGTCTTCGCGTGCTGTTGTTTTGGGCGTTTGTCGGCATGCCTTACTCAAAAAAACACCCGGGCCAGGGGAAGCCCTGAACCCGGGTGCACCGCGTCCGAATGTCGGAGCTTATGCGGCCGAAGAGGCCGAAGCGTCTGCAGAAGCGGCAGCAGACGTGGCGGCGGCGCCACCAGAAGCCTGGTTGAGCGCGTCGGTCACGGCAGCCTTCACGCCATCGGAGGTGAGCGTGGCACCCGTCACGCCATCGATTTCGGCGCTCTGGGCGTCTTCGATCTGCTTCTTGAAGGTGCCATCGGCAATAGCCTCGGCGCCACCGATGCCGGGAGTCTCGCCCGGGTCGGTGATGTTGTCGACAGTGATCTTGTCGCCGGCAATGGAAAGCGTGACTTCGATGGCGCCTTCCTTGCCCATGCCGGAACCCGTGTAGGTGCCGTCGGTGTACTTGCCGGCAGCAGCACCGCCGCCTCCGCCGCAGCCAACCAGTGCAGCCAAAGCAAATGCCGCTACCAATGCAATAATCGTCTTCTTCATTGAGACATCCTTCCTTTCCAGTACTGTCTTAATGCAACTTTGTTATTGTATCTCTTAATGGGTATAAGTAAGTAAAATTAAGGCATTCACCTATATTTCACTTCTTTTGAATCTTTGTGAGCGCGGCCTTTCCAAGGCATGCCAGACCAGTCCCGGACCAGATAGGACGAGCATGGGGGCACCCACGAATCGCGCGTTTCGATCCATGTGTGCGCACCCAACCGTTGCTGGGACAGAAAAGTGCAACACGAAACCGTTCCGAAAGGGAACGGCGCGCGTCCGAAAGCCGTCTCCTAGCCTTCCGCCAACTGAGCAGCGAAGTCTGCCAACGCATCGGGTATGGCAATCTGCTGAGGGCAGACCTTGGTGCACGAGCCGCCTGCGATACATGCCGCCGGTCTTTTGTCCTCGGGCATGGCCGCGATAGCCATGGGCGCCCAGAATTTCATGCCTGGTCGCGAAAGATGCTCGTTGTACAGCTCAAGCAGGCGTGGAATGTCCAGTTCGATCGGGCAGTGCGACGTGCAGTAATGGCACGCCGTGCACGGAACGCCCTTCGACTTAGCCATGGCGTTGCCAATGGACTCAAGCATGCCGCGCTCGTCTTCGGTCAGGGAATCTTCGGTGCTGAAGATCTCGATGTTTTCGCGCAGCTGTTCCGGGGTGCTCATGCCAGAGAGCACCGTCATAACACCAGGGACGCCTGCAACCCACTTGAGCGCCCAATCCACAGCGCTCTTGCCAGGACGCGTCGCTTCGAGCGTGGCCATGTCTTCGTCGGAAAGCGTAATCAGGTTGCCGCCACGCAACGGCTCCATGACCAACACGGCGATGCCCCGCTCGTGAAGGTAGGCGGCCTTGGCCTTGGCGTTTTGAAACTCCCAATCCATGTAGTTCAGTTGGATCTGGCAGAACTCCATGTCGTCTCCGTAGGCATCCATGAAGCGCATGAACGTCTCGTACGTGCCATGCGTCGAAAAGCCCAGATGCTTGATGCGGCCAGCGTTGCGTTGCACCTTGAAGTAGCTGACAGTCCCGAATGTTTCGTCATCCAAATACGAATCGATGTTCAGCTCACACACGTTGTGCATCAGATAGAAATCGAAGTAGTCCACCTGGCATTTCTCCAGCTGACGTTCGAAGATTTCTTCGTGCTTGCCGAAGTTGCCCACGTCGTACCCAGGGAACTTGGTGGCAAGGAAGAAGCTGTCGCGCGGATACGCGGAAAGGGTCTGGCCCATGACCAATTCGGAGTTGCCGCCATGGTAGCCCCAGGCGGTGTCGAAATAGTTGATGCCGTGATCGAAAGCGTAGGCAACCATGTCCTTAGTGGTTGCCTCGTCGATCTTGGTGTCGTCGCCATCGATAACCGGCAAGCGCATGGCGCCGAATCCGAGAGCGGAAAGCTTCTTGCCTTTGAATTCGAAGTATTGCATGAGAACCTCCTTGTCTGCAGGCACCACTATACAGCCTGAAGCGCCCATTGCGTCAAGGCTGCCTACACAACAACCAAAGGCGCGAGCCTATCGCGCGGGACGCCGTTTGGCCTTTGCCCTAGCAACCCATGGGTTAGCACCCACGATCCGTGCAAGGGGCGAGGTTCAGAAGATGAAATGCGCGATGGGCACTGCTATGAGCAAGCTGATGATCGTCCGCTCGAGGAACAGGATAAACAGCTCGCCGATGTTGACAGGAATCTTGGAACCCAAGATTAGCCCGCCGACCTCGGAAAGGTAGATGAGCTGCGT
>JAFUCW010000101.1 GCA_017459485.1 Eggerthellaceae bacterium
CGCAAAGATGCAGGAAATGCTGAAAGCCCTTTCTCCCGAAGAACTGAACGCCCTCAAGGCGGTTCTTGCCGCCGATGAGGACGAAGTGAAGGCGACGGAGGAAGTCAAGGAAACGGCAACGGCAACGGATGACGAACCCAATTCTGTCCGCGACGCCATCAATGAAGCCGTTGAGAAACTCGAGGCCGCCAAGGAAGGCGGCGAACTGGACGACGCTTACAAAGCAGGCATGAAGGCCGCTGCTGATGCCTGCGGGCTGGATGCTGAATCCCCTGAGTTTCAGAAGGCTTTTGCCGAAGGCGTCAAGTACGGCGAAGGCAAGGAAAAGGAAGAGCCGAAGCACCTTGACCGCCTGCATGAAAGCGAAGGCATGAAACGTTTCGAGGAAAAGAAGGCCATGGACGAAGAAGAAGTCAAGGCCGCGATGGACGCCGCCATGAAGAAGGCCGGAGCCGATGCCGAAGCCCGCACCATGAAGAAGTTCCGCGCACTGTCTGCCGCTGCTGACGCTGTGCGTCCTGTCCTGGGCAATATCGACGCCCTTGCTTTCGACAGCGCTGATGACATTTATGGCGCTGCCCTTCGCAAGATGGGCGTGAACATCGCGAAGCATGACAAGAAGGCATGGCGCTCCATGTTCGAAGTCATGCCCAGGGGCCAGCAGAAAGTTGAGCTTGCCCAGGATGCCGGACTTGGCAAGACGTATGACGGCGCGTTCGCCGGATTCAACCGCATTCGCAAAGCGTAAGGAGTTGCAGCAATGGCGCTTCAGAAGATTGTCAATACTATTAAGGCCGTGGCCGTTGCAGGTGATGTTGCCGTCCCCGAACAGGCCATGTACTACCCCCGCAACCTGCTTGCAGACGAAAATGGCCTTGTCTGCGGCACGTTTGCTTACCTGACCGCTACGGACGGAGAAGCTTCCAACACCGTGAACGGCGCTCCTGTCGGGCTTGTGCAGCGCAATCTTTCCTATCCGCTTTATGACGTGACGGTAGGCGCTTCGCTTGTCGTGCCCGAAGGGCAGCCCATGCAGATCATGACCCAGGGCGACATGTGGGTTCAGACTACCACCGCCGCAACTGTCGGTCAGAAGGTTTTTGCTGGCGCTAACGGCGTAATTGCAACCGGCGCTGCCGGAGCAACTGTTTCCGGCGCAACGGAAACTGACTGGATCGTCGCTTCCGCCGGAAAAATCGGCGACCTCATCATCATTTACAAACATTAAGCCGAAGGAGGCTGAATTACATGGCTAATTATCCTTCTTTCCAGGAAGCAGCCGCCAAGGGCTTTGTCTTCCCCGAGGCCCGCATGTGGATTGGGCAGCCTGGCATGGCGCAGGATGCCGCGCTGATTACCACACCCAATACCGGCGTCCCCGTTGAATTTACGGCCTATATTGACCCTCGCGTCGTGGAAATCCTTACCGCCGTTCGCAATGCCCGCGCACTCTTCCCAGAAGTGCAGAAAGGCGACTGGACGACCACCTATGACAAGTGGGGAGTCGAGGAGCTTACCGGTTCCAGCCAGCCGTATACCGACTACGGCAACGGCACCACCTCCGGCGTGAATTACGAATGGATGAGCCGCGAACAGTATGTGTTCCAGACCACGCTCACTTACGGCGACAAGGAACTGGATGTTTCCGCCCGCGCCAAGATCGATCTTGCATCCAGAAAGCAGATTTCCGCAGCTAACACCCTTGATATCGACGGAAATAAATTCGCCCTGCTAGGCGTGGCAGGAAAGGACATCTATGGCGTTCTGAACGACCCGAGCTTGCCAAGCTCCGTTGCTGTAAGCTCCTGGGTCAACGCCAAGGCCGAGGACATTTTCAACGATATCAATAACAGCCTCTTTGCGGCTCTCAGCGAGAACTCCGGCGGGCATATCACTTACGACACCCCACTGAAGCTCGCCATGTCCGCCAAGATGCTGTCTTTCCTTGGCCACACTAACAGCTACGGCAAGACCGTCCGTGAGATGCTCGA